>NZ_AMJN01000054.1:0-257748 GCF_000302435.1 Acinetobacter sp. TG2027
ATCTGCATCACCGCCGATGGATGTGCATTATAGACCATCTCATCCCCTTTGCAATACCTTTTTTAATATTAGTGCAACAACAGTTCGCTTTTTAATCAAAAATGATAAAAATAATCATTTTTTATATAAGCATGGTTGTAAAAGCATCAATTTATCTAAAATTTTCTCGTCTTGATTCTTTTCTTGCCATCTAAGTGGGCGACAATCAATATATTCACAGTACCCACCCTCTCCTTGCAAACACTGTTCATTCCAGCTTAATTGATATTGAAAGCTTCCCACATATCCAGCCGCCAAACCAAACTTATAGTCACCTCGGCTTTGTGCATAAAGTTCAAAAATTATTTTTCCATTTTTCTCACATTGCCAAGAAAACTCCCTAGGCAAGTACATCTCTTTACCATTCGGTGTTTTAACCTTTGGATAAACTCGGTGGATATGTAAATTTACGTCTTCTGTAAAACTTTCAACAGGCTTCCCAAATTCTTGAATATCTAATCTTGAACATAGGATGATATTCCACTGATTTCTTATTTGTAAGAATGTAAGCTGCGTCGTTTCATTTAAGTTAATAATTTGGCATGTATAGAAACATAAAGATAAGAACGGCAAGTGCAAAGCCCGCGCGTGTTTAAATCGCCCCAACCCTTCAATTTCATATTTCTGTCCTTTATAAAAAATTTCACCTTCACATACACATAGTGTTGACCAATAGTCAGAAACGCCCCACTGCAAAGCAGAGGCATTAGATATATTTTCTGGAATCTGAATCGTAAGATCACACCCCATTTCTGGGTCTAATCGCTGAAGGCGAATCATGGGAATTTGCCATTGAATCAGGTCGGTTTTATCAAATTGATATAGCGCTGAATCAAACTGGCATTGGCGTCGAATAGAATATGTTTTTAAATGTCCCACACTATGTTGGCTATTACTTACAAGCACTGTTGCAGTGTCGATAGCTGAAGTTGTAATGCTATGGGCGTTATAACACAGAGGAATACGTGGCTGTCCCACTAAACTAATATAATTAAAATAACGAAGTGGGGTTGGTAAATTTGGAAGGATCAAGCCTTGATAAACAATTTTAAAAAAGCCACGAGAAGGTTGATAAACAACCCCCTCTTTAGGATTAGGGCCCAGCTGCTGTAATTGATTAATTTCACTTATCAACTTAGGCATACTGAACCTCTTCTATTTTATGTTTTTAGTGTTTCATTACTCTTGCGTGCAAATAAAGTCGTAACAAAACCAGATAGAGCATAGATAATTGAAACTGTCAAAATGCCCATTGGAATATTATAAGTGATTGCCGCAAAAATCAGTACTACTGGCAACATAACTACAAAAGGAACGCGTTTACGATCCATCTGCTTGAAAGAATAATATTTAATATTGGAAATCATGAGCAATCCCACAATTACCATAAGAACAGCATTAATAGTTTGAATCGCAATATCACGTAAATCAAAAATGAAAGGATAATCGCGAGCAACCCAAACGAGTGAAATAATGATAATAGCAGCGAGTGGACTTGCAATGCCGATAAAATAACGCTTATCAACAACGCCAATTTGCACATTAAAACGCGCTAGTCGGAAGGCTGCGCAGGCTGTATAAACAAAACAACAAGCCAGACCAATACGACCTAAATCATGCAAACTCCAGCTATACATCAGCATTGCTGGAGCCACACCAAAAGCTAACAAGTCTGAGAGAGAATCATATTGTTCGCCAAAAGCACTTTGTGCGCCAATCGCTCGAGCAACTCGACCATCTAAGCCATCTAATAGCGCTGCAATAAAAATGGCATAGATCGCTTGGTTAAAATCCCCATTCATACTTGCAATGATGGAATAGAAACCGGACAACAGAGCAGCGGTTGTAATTAAGTTAGGCCAAAGATAAATACCTCGGCGCTTCACTTTTTGTCCTTCCGGATTATCTTCTTCTTCAACCACTTCAAATGTAATCCCATCAAATGAATGTTCATTATGAGTTAAATCTTGCTCTGGTTTAGGCGCATTTGTCATTATTTTCTATTCCAAACATGTGCATTGATTTAAGTTAACTGTTACTCACCTACCAACCAGCGAACAGCAGCATGACCACCAGTTTCTTGCATGCGTAGATGCGGAAATAACCACTGTAGTGCTTGGTCTGCTTGCTCAGAGAACTGCCAAGGTGGGTTAATTACTAATAAACCACAACCATTTAGACCTACAGGTGTGTCATCTGGCCATACACAAATTTCACAAACTAACTGACGGCGAATACCCGTTTTAAACATTTTCTTTTCAAAACGTTCAATCATCGCTCGGTCTTTGATTGGATACCAAACTGCAAAAACGCCCGTTGGCCATTTTTTATAAGCTTGTTGTAAAAGTTCAACTAATTGCGGAAAGTCTTTACGTTCTAATTCGTAAGGAGGGTCGATCATAACCAGACCACGCTTTTCTTTTGGCGGAATTACGCCAAGCAAGCCTTCATATGCATCGCGCTCATGTAAACCTGCACGTTTATCACGAATGTTATGACGTAATTGCTGAAATACATCACGCTGCATTTCAAATATAGTTGCCTTGTCGATTTCACGCATGCCTTGCAGAGCGAACCAAGGAGAACCAGGATAACTCCCCTTACCTTCTTCAGAACGCAATTGTTCGACTAACTTCAAATATTGCTGGATTGCTTCAGGTGCCTGACGCTTTTCCATTTCAGATAGTTGAACTAGACGATGAATGCCTGTGAGAAATTCTCCAGACTTTTGTGCAGGTGCCAGAGATAAATCATATTTGCCTGCCCCTCCATGCGTATCGATATAACGATAAGGTTTATCTTTAGCATTTAAACGGTTGAGAAGCTGTAGCAAAAGCACATGCTTCATAACATCTGCAAAGTTGCCCGCATGGAAATGGTGACGGTAATTCATGTTGACTTTAATTCCTCAATTCAACAAATAGTTTAACATGAAAAAAATATTCTTTCGTAAGGTTGTGATCATCTAAAATAGAGCTGCTTGATATTTTTACGATCTACTCGAGGTTATATGCACTCTCATTCACTTCCTGATTCATGGAATTTGGATCAAATTTTAGATGATTTAAATGCGCATGGCTTTGCCATTATAAATCAAGCATATCCAGATCAATATCGCGCACAGGTTTCTCAAGAATGTAGCCATCATATGGATGAGTTTAGAGAAGCAGGCATTCAAAACGGCGTTGTAAGTAATATTCGTAGTGACCATATTCTCTGGATTAACGATCAACTTCCTATTGCTCAGCAACATATTGAAACCTTAACTTTATTCTCACAAAGTCTAAATCAAGCATTCTATTTAGGGATTAAAGAGGTTGAAGCTCATTTTGCTCGTTATAATTTGGGTGAATTTTATGCTTTACATCGAGACAATCCTCAACAAAAAAATGATCGTATTATCTCAACTGTCTATTATCTACATCCAGAATGGCAAGAAGATTGGGGTGGACAATTACGACTGCAAGATAAAAATGAGAAATGGCATATTGTTAATCCCGAACCCAATCGACTGGTAATATTTCAAAGTGATTTACTACATGAAGTATTAATTTCAAAACAACAAAGACTCTCTATTACAGCTTGGCTTCGTAGTGGAAATTCTATTTGGGTTTAAAGGTTACTCTTTAAATTTGGTAAATGAACCCGATATAAGAGCTATTGATTAAAAAAGGTGATGGCGTATGTCTATTGAAAGTAAAACAATTGTGAGCCGAATTGGTGAAACAGACCAACTTTATTTGACTGAAAATACGCCTGAGCTTGCTTTAGAGCGTGCCGAGTTACGCATGCAACTTGTAGTATTAAGTCGTGTTCGCCAAGAACAACTTCATTTCTTACAAGAAGCTATTGTCTTGCTTGAACAAGCTCGTATGGAATATGAAGAAATGCCATTGAGCTTATACCTTAATTTGTCTTTACACTTAGCCAAAGCGTATATGCTTTATTTTGAACTAAACAAAGAAAAACGTTTTGCGCTGATTACTCAACAAATTTTGAAGCCATTAGCACATCATGAACATGCTGATATCTATTTCTTCTTGGCATATGCGTCAGCAGCACGACAAGAGTCAGCATTAACCCGACATTGGTTAACTAAATATTTATCAACGTCTACATGTGATCTTGAATTGCTTCATGGCCAACCTGTATTTGACCTTGTACGTCATGAGCCATGGTATAAAGATAAATTAAAAGTAAAAACACATTAAACTCTTAATGTAATAAAGCCTGTTTTACATATTACTTGTAAAACAGGCTTTATTTTTTGAAATTATTTTTTCACACTATCTTCATGCAGTTGTTCATTAAGTTCATCAATAACCACAATCCACTCATCATCTTTTTCCCAATGACTCTTCAAAAAATCGCTTTGACCTTTTGACCAAAAAGACGCTTCATGTAATTTTTGCTCGGCTGGCAATTGATGTGTTTTGATAAAGTTTTCAATACTTGCTTCATCAGAATCTAAACCCAACTGATCAAATAAAAGCTCTAAAGTCGGTTGCTGTTCAAACATTGTTATTCTCCTATAACTTCTTTTAAATCATCTATTAACTAATCTAACAATAAAACGTTTTTACTTGCATGATAGTGTCTATATTTTCTTGTTGCTTTTTGTGTTTGCTTTTTCAGGATTCAATAAAAAAGCACTCTAAAGAGTGCTTTTTTAAACTCATCAAGCTGATGAATTATTTTACCATGTCAGCAATTGCTGCACGTTCTTCTTCAAGCTCGTTTAGAGTGAAGTTGATACGCTCACGGCTGAATTCATCGATTTCTAAACCTTGAACGATTTTGTATTCACCGTTTTCAGTTGTAACAGGGAAACCGAACATAACGCCTTCAGGAATACCATAAGAACCATCAGATGGAATACCCATAGTTACCCATTTGCCGTTTGTACCAAGCGCCCAGTCACGCATATGGTCAATTGCAGCGTTAGCAGCAGAAGCAGCAGAAGACAAACCACGCGCTTCGATGATCGCAGCACCACGTTTACCAACAGTTGGAAGGAATACGTCTTTGTTCCAAGCTGGATCGTTGATTTTGTCTTTTAAGCTTTCGCCATTTGCAGTTGCAAAACGGTAGTCAGCATACATTGTTGGAGAGTGGTTGCCCCAAACTGTTAAGTTTTCGATGTCAGCAACTGCAACACCAGCTTTTTGAGCAACTTGAGTCAACGCACGGTTGTGGTCAAGACGCAACATAGCTGTGAAGTTTTTCGCTGGAAGATCTGGAGCAGATTTCATTGCGATGTAAGCGTTAGTGTTTGCAGGGTTACCTACAACTAATACTTTAACGTTACGGCTAGCAACTTCGTTTAATGCTTGACCTTGGCCGATGAAAATTTCACCGTTAACTTTTAACAAGTCAGCACGTTCCATACCAGGACCACGTGGACGAGAACCTACCAATAATGCGTAGTCAGCATCTTTAAATGCAACTTTCGGATCATCAGTCCCGATCATGCCAGCCAATAAAGGGAAAGCACAGTCATCAAGTTCCATCATTACGCCTTTAAGCGCTTGTTGTGCTTTTTCAACTGGAACTTCAAGCAATTGTAAAATAACAGGTTGATCTTTACCTAGCATTTCACCGCTTGCGATACGGAATAATAAGCTGTAACCAATTTGACCTGCAGCGCCAGTCACGGCAACACGAACGGG
The DNA here is from genome assembly GCF_000302435.1 of Acinetobacter sp. TG2027. Classification (NCBI taxonomy): domain Bacteria; kingdom Pseudomonadati; phylum Pseudomonadota; class Gammaproteobacteria; order Moraxellales; family Moraxellaceae; genus Acinetobacter; species Acinetobacter sp. TG2027. The sequence continues at coordinate 5,709 of NZ_AMJN01000054.1, forward strand.
TTGCTTCATGTAATTGTCTCCAATGAGTGTCCTTAATCGGGCTAAATAGGAATTCCATCTAACCAAATCATCATAAACGGCAAAGATTGTACTCTAAAGATTTGGCAGATGCATGTAAAAGCGACTCGTTTTCACCAAAAGTCTGATAGAAAATACAAATTAATCTTTACAAATAGATTCAATGTATGGTCAGCATTTCCTTACGAAATGTTCGTAAATTTTAATAACTACCTTTAATCATGATTTCACCAGGGCAATTCGATACCACATGATTTGCACACTGTTTATATTGGCCCTTTACCGTGTAACAAACTTTCACTTCCGTTAAGACCACATCCGAACGTGATAATTGACAACTAAAACGGATACCATTTTGAGGTAAGCTCGGATTAAGACGTACAAACTGCTGTCTTAACGCGGATTGCTGCATTTCAACATTTGTTGAACTTGTGAGACTAGCCGGAATTTTTAAACGTTCAGCAAAATTAATAACCGTACGGAAATATTGGCTTGCATTCATAGGAACGCATCCGCCTACACTTTTCCATAGCTGTACACGAGCATTATTATCAGGCATAACCCGAGCCACGACTTTGGCTTGCAATGGAGACAAGGTTGCAGAACTGTCTGTTGAGCAGTTACTTTGGTTTGTTTCCGGCATGAGGCCTGTAATTGTCAGTGAATATCCTTCAAGACATTTACGTTGTTTTTGTTTAGAGGGATCTAATGCACATGCGGCAGGTGTCATTTGCACATGCATAACATACCCTTGTAAATTAACAGGTTCGGCATGTAAAACGGAACTCATCAACCCTACTCCCGCACAGATGAGCCACCATGCAAGTTGCAAAATTGAACGAAGTTCCAAATATCTATATTTCATTTAATTAAAACTTGAATATGCCAATTAAAAGAAGATCCATCATCAACCACCTTAAAGTTAAGGCGACGTACGCATTGGAATGACTTTCATACGCTGCGATAACGACTGGGCCCCTTGACCTAATATTACGCCGTAATGTGTTGCATTCGTCATAACGTGCTTGACGTAGTCTCTGGTTTCTAACAATGGAATTGTCTCAGTATATTGGTCAGCCGAAATTGATTGATAGTCCGGTTGCCAACGTCTAGCCCGATTAGGCCCCGCATTATAACCTGCTGTCGCCAAAACAGGGTTATTGCTTAATTGTCCCTGAATCATCGACAAATAAAATGTTCCATATCGAATATTGGTATTCATTTCATTTAATGCAGCCGGATTATAAGTTTCACCCATTTGACGTGCAATCAACTTCGCTGTATCAGGCATAATTTGCATAAGACCACCCGCCCCAACGTGAGAACGCGCAGAAGTTACAAACCGACTTTCTTGACGCATTAAACCATAAGCCCATGCAGGATCAATTCCTGCATTGTAACTATGACTTACGACATTAGTCTTATGAGGAGTCACATAGCGATAAGTATCGTTGTGCTTATTTGTTGTACGATCTGCTGCATAAATTGCACGGTCATACCACCCCATGTCATGAGCACGCTTTGCCGCAGCTAAAAGTAAACCGTCATCATGCTGAAGATACGCTTGACGAACTGCCCAATTCCACTCTCGATTCGTATAAGTTGGATTTGCATTAATACGTCTTAAAGTAAAAGCACGATTAAAGTGAATATTCTGATCTAAACGTCTTAAATCACTTGCCGTTGGCTGATCATTATAAGGTTGATGGTTATAACGTTCACCTAAGCGATCTTTTGCTAAAAGGTTATGATAGTCATCACCAGCCTGAGCCAGTTTTCTATAAATTTGTTGTGCTGTTGCTTTAGAAGCACTATCACCACGCTGCTCTGACGCACGAGCAAGCCAATATTGCCAACGGTCTTCTTGTTTTTGGGTTACCGTCATACTATCAATAGCGCGAATTAAACTTTCCCACGCCCCAAAACGAATCGCCTGACGCGCATAAATTTCAGCTTCTTCCGGACTTAATGGATAACCATAACTTGCATCAAAGTATTGAAGAACTTCACGATTAAAATTATTTTTCATTACCGTGGTGCCACCAATATAGGCTACCGTACGATATAAATATTTTTGAACATTTTGTGGCGTACCTTGGGCAACACGCTGCACATTTGAAAAAGCATTACTTAAGTCATTATTAGCTAAACGCCCTAACGCGAAAATCAAATAAGCATAATCTGCATCATTTGTCTTAGGCGCACTCCATAAATAATTGAGTGGGTTGGCCTGAATTTGGTTAAGCTGGGCCAAAGAAAGATTCAAGCCCAAAGTTTGTGCTGTCGCGAGCGCCTGTCCCGACAAACCTGCACGCAATTGTACCCATAGACGCTGTTGTTTATCTTGTGCGCTCATTAAAGGGCTAGATAACATCATGCGCCCTAAACCTAAGCAGGATTCTGGTTGTGACTCAGTTGCTAACCAAACATCTTTATATTCAGCAAAAACTAATGCATCACCACTTCTCGCCCGCACCTGTGCCAAAGCACAATTTTCGGCTTGGTCAGGGTTGGTGACATAAGATAAGACGGGTTGTGCAGATGCAAAGTCAGCTTGTTTAACTTTTTCTTCAACATAATCGGCTGCTAATTTTTCAGCCATTGCTGATTGTGGATAGCGTTGAGCAAAGCTTACGATAGAGGCAGCAGGTTGAAAGCCAAGGTTTGTATTAAGTTTCCAATATTCTGGATAGTATCCCAACACATCATTTTGCATAGCAAGCTGATATTGGTCTAATAACGCGGTATTACCACTATTTGCAGCATTTAGTGCATCATTAAACTGCTCTTCGGCAGCATAGGTAAATGAACAACCAAGTAAACACATAGCTCCTAACCAGCTACGATGCATATATTTATTTTTCATTACACGACTATGGATTGATGAGCTCTTTCTACTTGGTCTCATATATATGCTAAACCCTGACTATTCACCTTCAATGCATAGTTTAATTATTCTTCGTGCTTTCTTTTGTTGTGTTATGTAACTCCATGATTCAACATCATTAAAATTCACCTAATTTACTTCACAAAAACCTTGTCATGTTCTGAAAGTTTACTGTTATCGGTTCAGCTCAAATACTGCTATAATAAATGGTTTGACCCATTTTGGGCCAATTTATTCTTTTTTAGATCGATCTGTTAGGAGCCTGCATGACGGTTCAAACCTTCATTCCCAATGGTGCCCAAGCTGCCTCAGAAAACACTGTTACCCAGCCAACGCACACCACTGATGTTTCAATAAAAAAACTTTATATTGAAACTCAAGGGTGTCAGATGAATGAGTATGACAGTCACCGTATGGCAGACCTTTTAGGGGATTCTCACGGCTACGTTTTAACGACCAACCCTAATGAAGCAGACATTCTGCTCATGAATACGTGTTCTATCCGCGAAAAAGCGCAGGAAAAAGTATTTAGTGAATTAGGTCGCTGGCGCAAACTAAAAGACAAAAATCCTGATCTTGTGATTGGTGTCGGTGGATGTGTTGCGTCTCAAGAAGGTGACAACATTCAAAAACGTGCGCCTTATGTAGACATGATTTTTGGCCCACAAACATTACACCGTTTACCGCAGATGCTTGATCAACATAATGCTCAAGTAGAAAAACCTAAAAAAGATAAAATCAAACTGGTTGATATTTCTTTCCCAGATATTGAAAAATTCGACTTTTTACCCGAACCGCGTGTAGAAGGCTTTAAAGCATTCGTTTCTATTATGGAAGGCTGCTCTAAATACTGTTCTTTCTGTGTAGTTCCCTACACACGCGGTGAAGAAGTTTCTCGTCCATTAGATGATGTACTTGCAGAAATTGCAGGTCTTGCGGAAAAAGGTGTGCGTGAAATTTCACTTCTGGGTCAGAATGTAAATGGTTACCGCGGTGAAACCTTCGAAGGTGGCATCTGTACCTTCCCTGAATTGTTACGACTCGTTGCAGAAATTCCAGGTATTGGACGTTTACGTTATACAACATCGCACCCACTTGAGTTCTCTGACGAGCTAATTCAGTGTTATGAAGATTTACCTCAAATGGTGTCACATTTACACTTACCTGTTCAAAGTGGATCAAATGATGTCTTACAGGCAATGAAGCGAAATCATACGATTGATGTTTATATCGACAAGATTGCCAAATTAAGAAAAATACGTCCTGATATGCACTTATCGAGTGACTTTATTATTGGTTTCCCTGGTGAAACTGATGAAAACTTCGCCGAAACACTTCAATTTATCAAAGACTTAGATTTTGATCATTCATATAGCTTTGTTTATTCAAAACGTCCGGGTACACCTGCATCAGACTTGCCTGATACTACGCCTGAGCACGTTAAGAAAGAGCGTTTAGCTCAAGTTCAGAAAGTGATTAAACAGTCTAGCATTGAAAAAACTGATGCAATGCTTGGCAAAATTGAACGTGTTCTTATTGAAAAAGTTTCGGACCAAGACCCTAATATTTTACTAGGCACAGCCGATAATACACGTCTAGTCACTTTTGTCGGTGATGCTTCTTGGGTAGGTCGTTTTGCAGAGATCGAGATTACTGAAATTAAAACTTTAAATTTAGTTTACGGTGAGCTCTTGAATCTTGAGCCTGACGTGGCGTAATGTAGAGGTATTCTAAAGTCTACTGAAAGGTTTTCTCTTGACTGCAGCGATTCGACGTACCGTAACATTTCCTGAAATTCCAATGGAACGTTTAAAGAGCATCTTGGGTGCCTATAATGGGCACCTTAAGCAAATTGAACAGCGTTTAGATGTCAAAATTACTCATCGTGGAGATGTTTTTCATATCGATGGTGAGATAGATGCTGTTGGGAGAGCCGAAGCGTTATTGCAACGACTCTACGAAGAGTCTGAGGTATCTCAGCAAATCAGTGCAGATCTGTTGCATCTGTTAATTCAATCTTCTCAAACTGAACGTAATTTCGAGTTAGTTGGAGAAGAAATGGATGAACATGATGCACCAATGGATGTCTATTTCCAAACCCGAAAAGGTCGTATTAACCCGCGTGGTGCCAATCAAAAACGCTACGTACAGCGTATTTTGCAAAGCGATATTTCTTTTGGTGTTGGCCCTGCGGGTACAGGTAAAACCTATTTAGCAGTTGCCGCCGCAGTAGATATGCTCGAACGCAATGAAATCCAACGGATTTTACTTGTACGTCCTGCTGTAGAAGCTGGAGAAAAGCTAGGTTTCTTACCGGGTGATTTAACTCAGAAAATCGACCCATACCTACGCCCTCTTTACGATGCTCTTTACGAAATGCTTGGCTTTGAAAAAGTTGCCAAGTTAATCGAGCGTCAAGTGATTGAAGTTGCACCTCTTGCATATATGCGTGGTCGCACACTTAACCATTCATTTGTAATTTTGGATGAAGCTCAAAACACAACGCCTGAACAAATGAAAATGTTCTTGACCCGTTTAGGTTTTGGTTCTCGTGCAGTGATTACAGGTGATATTACCCAAGTAGATTTACCTCGAGGCCAACAATCTGGTTTGGCACATGCACTACGTGTACTCGAGAACATTAAAGAAATTCATATTACCCGTTTCCATTCCCGTGACGTTGTACGTCATCAACTTGTTCAAAAAATTGTTGAAGCGTATGAAGGTTGGGATGGTGAACAACAGCGTCTTAATGCTGAAGCACGTGCTGAACGTAAAGCACGTCAAGAAGCATTAGTTGCTGAAAACGATACAGCAGCAGACTTGCAACATCAGGATGCTTAAGGATTCATTTTGAAAATCAGTTTAAGTTTACAACAAGACTTTCAATCACCTGAGTTAGAGCTCAAACGAGCTCAACTCAAAAAAATTATTGAGACCACTTTACGCCACATTGGCTATAAGGAAGATTGTGAAATTGGGGTTGCTTGCGTTGATCTGGACGAAAGTCAGCAACTCAATTTGCAATACCGAGAAAAAGATAAACCAACTAATGTTTTATCTTTTCCAAGTGATATTCCCGAAGAAGTTCTACCAATGCTAGATGCCTTACCATTGGGTGATTTAGTTATTTGTATTCCAGTAGTATTACAAGAAGCATTAGAACAGAAAAAAACTGCCCAAAATCATTTTGCACATCTGTTAGTACATGGTGTTTTACATTTGCTTGGTTATGACCATGAAACCAGTGATGAAGATGCAGAAGAAATGGAAGGCTTAGAAATTGAAATTTTAGCAAAACTCAATATTTCAAATCCTTATCAGGAATAATGCGATGATTCTTAAAATGTGGATATCCTAAAAGTTATTCACATTTTTTTAATTAGTGAACCTCAAATTCAGCTTCCGCTGGATCAAAACGCCAAGTACGTACAATACGCAACTCTGAAATATCTTTCATATTCGCATCAAAATGCCCGAATGGTGCGCCGCGACGTACTGAAGACTTAGCTGCTTCATCTAGTATTGAATGCCCTGAGCTTTCAAGCAGTCGGATTGCACGAATTCCGCCTTGAGCATTCAAAATAACCATTAAACGCACTTCACCTCTTAGCTGTTGCTGTTTGGCTTCTTCAGGGTAATAGCGGTTGCCATAAAGCTCTACTTTTTCACGAAATTTATCTAAATAAATAGCTGAAGCATCTTTCTTCGCTTGAATTCCATCGATTGTTTTGATTTTTTGCTGACGGCTGAAATCTTGTTGGCGTTGCAAATATTGTGCTTCAAGGCTTGCAACCATCGCAGCTTTTGCTTGAAATTGACTTTGTAGTTGTTCTAATTCTTTTTTTCTTTGACTTGCATCCGCTTGTTTCTGCCAACTCAAAACCGTCATTAAAACTTTTTCTTCAAATTTAAGCTCTCTTTGCTGCTGAATCTTTTGCAAACTTTCTAACTCAGTATCTCCAGTTGAAGCATCATTGAGCCTCGGATTTGGAGTATCACTAGAAGTCCGATGAGCTTCACGAAATGCGCCCGAGCCTTGCTGATCTGCTTGTGCCAAAAAATCTGCTTGGTGAACTGGCTCATTGCTTGGCCGAATTGAAATTGCAATTTCTTTAGTAGATTGCTCTGAGGGGCTAGGCATGGCAAAGTGAATGAGCAATACAAAAATATGCAGTAAGATTGCCAATATTGTTGCAGCAATAAAGACTCGGTCTTGCCACCAATGATGAAAAGGCTCTATGGATAAACTTCTTTTGTTCAACATAATCTTAAAAGCATATAAATGCCTTTTCCCCACGGTTTAATACCGAATAAAATACAAACTGATATTCAAATATGGATAAAAGTGTGATTCACTTCAAATATAGGGTTTTATCCATTTTCATTTTGTCAAAATGTATCAAGTAAATTTGCTACACTGCAATATCAAAACCCGTTTTTTATCATAATAAAGATTGTGTGGGCTCTTTAGTAAATTATCTTTTGGAAGTTCTTTTATGCAAACGCTATTTTCCTCATTAGTCAGACGCCTTCAAAAAGTCTATAAAAAAGCAGAAGCATTCATTGAGGAAGAAAGAGATTTTACATTATCGCAAACCTTTCTGAATGCTACTTTGCAACGTTACGTGACCAATAATGTTGAGTTTTTAGATGACCTACATGCAGATCTTTATCATGACTGGTTAAGATTATATGCAACCATGCATGTAAAAGGTTTAGAAACCACACTATCGGTTGATTTAAAACTGATCCAGATGGAATTTAATAAAGAACAACAACTTTTAGTTTTTGAACAAATTAGTAATACACAAATTATTGAAGCGAAATATAAAAACTTTTGGCAAAAGATCGCCGTAAAAGCCGCAATTTTTTATTACCATAAAATTTTGAAAAAAGACCCTTTGGGGATGATTCTTGAACGTTTTAATGTAGCAGAAGAACGCGATGAACTCATTTTTCTTGATCTCAACCGTTGGTTTGGCAAAAAAGCCAGCATCATCGAGACATTAGGCAAAGTACATATAAATTACGCACGAGTTCGTGAAGCTGAGTTAGTTGTATTTGGAAATGTGAATTTAGCAGCCTTACTTTCTCGTGATCAGGACGACGATTTTGAAGAAGAATTCGCAGATTCTGAAATAACACCAATTCAGCAAAAAGATGAATAAACGGTTTATAAATGAAGATTAATTAACTGCCAAAAAACACAAATAGATTACACATTTAGCATAAATCCTGATTTTTTCTCCATGATCAACAGGCATAATATGTTTAAGTTATAGATGCATCAGCACTGACTTTTTAGTCTGTACAAGGATATTTACTTATGGCAACAAAATTTCTGAAATCGTTTGGCATCGCAACAGGTATTTCAACAACTTTGCTTTTTGCAGGCTTCTCAAGCCATGCACTTGCCATGAGCCCATTTCAGGCAAATTATCAGTTTACTTATAATAATAAAGGCATGGGGTCGGCTACACGTGCCTTAAGCCAGCAAGGTAATAACTGGACTTATAAATTCACTGCAAAAGCAGGTGGAATTGCGTCCGCCAGTGAAACAAGTAAATTTAGTTTCACCAATGGTAAAATTGGGTCTCAAAGTTTTAGCCGTACCAGCAAAATTTTGATTCATAACAACACCATGAGTATTAACTTTAATCCAAATAGCAAAACTATCTCTACCAAGAAAGATGATAAAGCTCGTTCATTTGCTTGGCAGGCAGGCGTTCTTGATGAATTAAATGCAGAGTTACAACTGCGTGAAGACTTAAAAAATGGTTCACTGAAGACTTCTTATCCACTTGCAGATGCAAAAGAAGTTGAAAACCGTCGATTCGTAAAACAAGGTAATGAGAAAATTAAAACCTCTTATGGAACATTCGATACCATTAAAGTGGTCTTACAACACAACAAACCTGAACGCAGTACAATCTTTTGGTTAGCACCGAAATTAGATTATTTACCAGTTAAAGTAAGTCATATTGATGGTAAAACTTCTTATGGATTGTTATTAACAAGTTATACAGGTAAGACGAATTAAAGCTTGCATTTTTTTGGATGCTTTTTAAAATACGCATTTGCTTTAAAAAGCATCCGTCTAGAGGATTCTCCCGTGCACGCACTAGAACAGAAAATCTTAACAGAAGGTATCGTTCTATCTGATCAAGTCTTGAAAGTCGACGCTTTCTTAAACCACCAAATTGATCCTGTATTAATGCAGCAGATTGGTAAAGAATTTGCCGCTCGCTTTAAAGATGCAGGGATTACCAAGATTATTACCATTGAAGCATCAGGTATTGCACCTGCAATCATGGCAGGTTTAGAACTTGGTGTACCTGTAATTTTTGCTCGCAAATATCAGTCATTGACTTTAAAAGATGACTTATATCGCTCTAAAGTATTTAGTTTTACTAAACAAACTGAAAGCACGATTGCGATTTCAAATAAACATCTTCATTCAACTGATAAAGCATTAGTTATTGATGACTTTTTGGCAAATGGTCAAGCAGCATTAGGCCTGATTGATTTAATTCACCAAGCAAATGCAGAAGTTGTAGGTGTGGGTATTGTGATTGAAAAATCATTCCAGCCAGGTCGTGATTTATTACTTGAAAAAGGCTACCGTGTTGAATCATTAGCACGTGTTCACTCTCTTACAGATGGCAAAGTTACTTTTGTAAAAGAATAAGATGTACACCTAAAAAAAGAGCGGATATCTGCTCTTTTTATTTGCTCAAAATTAATCTAAAAGCTTTTTAGCAATCTCTCCTAAACGTTTGCCTTGAGCTTCACACAAAATCTTTTCGTCCTGACTTAAGTTTTGGTCATGACGCGGTCCACTTACATGGCTTGCGCCATAAGGTGTTCCACCTGTTTTAGTATTAGACAATGCCGGAATTGCATTAGGTAATCCCAAAATCATCATCCCATGATGAAATAACGGCGGTAGCATAGTGAGTAAAGTACTTTCCTGCCCACCATGCATTGAACCAGAAGAAGTAAAAACGCAAGCAGGTTTATTATGTAATGCCCCATTGAGCCAAAGACTGGTTGTTTGATCCCAAAAATATTTCATTTCACTTGCCATATTGCCAAAGCGAGTTGGAGAACCTAACGCTAAACCTGAACAATTCGCTAGATCATCTAACGTACAATAGATATCACCTTCTTCCGGAATGCTTGGCTCGGCTATTGTGACAGCTGGAGCAATATTTGGTACTGTCCGAATTTTCACTGACATACCCGCAGACTCAACACCGTTGGCAATTAAATGAGCCATTTCTTTAGTAGAACCATATTTGCTGTAATAGAGTACAAGAATGTAAGGTTGCATCGGTTTCATAAATTTTGTTAAAAAGACACTATACGGGATTTTTTATTTTTTTGGCGCAACCAATTTTATGAAATTCTAGAGGTGATTGATGAGGTAGCACAAAAGATAATGCGAGCAAATTTCTCGGACTCATTGAGTAAAAAGTTTATCTACTTTTGGTAAACCCTTGCTCAGACAACAGAAAGCCTACTTTTTTGAAAAAAGTTTATGGCTACAATTCTTTCTATAGCACCTAGTAAACTTACAGAACGACTTTAATTCTATAAGTTATTATTTTGCTTTAATCTACGATTTGAGTTCTTAAGCTCATACTTTGATAAGCTATCAATCGCCCAACATGATGATTAAAAAAATCGGGATAGACGACGCATGTTACAACGTTTTTTAAGTAAGCTTCCTTTTTATAATAAAACCTGGTTTCAGTTCGTTTTATATGTATTTAAGCGTTTTGAAGCTGATCGGTGCCGTGAACAAGCTGGCTCTCTCACCTATACAACGCTATTCGCAGTTGTGCCGATGTTAACAGTTTTTTTAGTAATTATTTCTTCAATCAAAGCGTTAGAACCCGCAAGACAACAGCTGCAACATTTAATCTATAGTAACTTTTTACCAAAGAGCACGATCGCATTTGATAAAGCGCTAAATGCTTTTACAGAAAAATCTAGCAACTTAACCGTTATTGGTGTGCTTTTTTTATTCGTTACTACTGTCTTAATGCTGACCTCAATTGAAACCGTCTTTAACCGTATTTGGCGTGTAAAAGAAACTCGTAGTGGCATTATGGGCTTTATGCGCTATTGGACAATCATCTCTTTAGGTCCCATTATTTTAGGAAGCGCATTTGTTATTTCATCAACAGTTGCATCGATGAACTTATTAAGCAATAACTTCACAGGTTATCAACTTGATGGGGCATTTCTACTCTGGCTAATTTCTTTTGTACTCACAATTTTGGGTTTCTTCATTTTATATTGGACCATTCCCAATCGTACAGTCCCAGTTTATGCAGCAGGAATAGCGGCTTGTTTAAGTGCTGTACTGTTCGAAATACTCAAAAATTTCTTTAGCTTTGTGATGTCAAATTTCACTAGTTATGAAATTATTTATGGTGCATTTGCAGCAGTGCCAATTTTCCTTCTATGGATCTTCCTGTCATGGAACATTATTTTACTTGGTGTAGAAGTAAGTTTTGCTCTAACTGCTTTTCACTCGGGTAAAGAACAGAAACGTCATCCTGTTTTAATGCTATTAGATATTCTCGAGCTGTTTTATAAAAAGCAGAAACTCGGTGAAAGTGTAAGTGACAAAGAAGCTTTAGAAATTTTAGGTCGTGGAGAGATTGGCCGCTGGCCAGCTTATGTACTTTTGCTTGAAGAGCAAAATTTGGTTAAACGTACCGATAAAGATGAATATGTTCTCGCGCGCAATTTATCCCAAGTTGATTTTTGGAGTTTTTTCACTGCTCTTCCATACCCTTTACCATTACGTGAAGATGTTCTAAATGTACACGATGACGATGAATGGATGGAAAAAATAGGACCCGCCTTGGTCGAATCTAATGATTATTTAGCAGCAAAACTTTCTATTCCGCTCTCAACAATTTTTGAAGAGAAATAAGAAAGTAGAACTCTTCAATAGTATAGACACTCTTTCCTACCCAATAAAAAACCCTATTATTAAAAAAATAATAGGGTTAAAAATTGGCAATTTTAGGAGTGGGTTATGCTTTTACAAAAGTTTCCCATGCAAAATCTTGCGTTGCACCTTTTAATGTCATTTTCAACTGATCACCTGCATGTAATGGTCCAACCCCAGCAGGTGAACCTGTCATAATCACATCACCTGGTTCTAGTGAAAAAACCTGATTAATATCAGTTAAAAGTTCACCAATAGTAAACATTAACAGTGCAGTATTACCATCTTGACGCAATTCATCATTAATATGGAAAGTGAATTTGGTCTCTTGCCAATTGGTAATTTCTTTTGTATCAACCCAATCTGCCAAAACACAAGCACCATCAAAAGCTTTAGCTCGCTCCCATGGGTGGCCTTTACTTTTCAGATCATTCTGTAAATCACGCATTGTTAAATCAAGACCTAAAGTTACTGCTCCAATCGCTTTTAAAGCTTTTTCAGGATCAGTTTCACCTTTCAAAGGTTGATCAATACGTAACACCAACTCACATTCAAAATGGCAACTGCCCCACGCTGGATTCCAAGAAATACCGTCATTTAAACCAATCAAACTACTCGGTGGTTTAATAAATAATATAGGGCTGTCAGGCATAGCATTATTTAATTCTTTGACATGATCGGCGTAACTTCTGCCCACGCAAACGATTTTTGAAGGACGTGTATTCATGAGGCTTCCTTTGTTGTTGCGGCTAATAATTCCAATAATTTATTTCTTAAATGTATTTTCAAATATGGTTTGATCTGAAATCTGTGCAAATGCACGCTTTGGTACAATAATTACAGTTTTATTCTTTAGCTCAAGCATGTAGGTCAATTTACCTTTAGCAAAAGTTTGCACATCCGTATATTGCATCACCTGCTTACGACCATTGGCATAAAGCTCAAAGTAATCTTGATATAAGTCGATTCCCTGCTCACTCTTTCCAAACTGGTAACGAACAAATTGACGCTTAAATAACATAGGTAAAAGCCAGTAACGCATCAGGCCTTGCATCACCAGAAAAAAAACGCCTAACCCGACATAATATCGTCCAACACCAGAGAGGCCTAAATAAAATCCCCAAATAATAATTGCAATACTAATTGCAGGTGTAAGAAAACGGGTAAATTGCTTTTTCCCAAATGTCACTAATGAAAATCCATCTTGTGACTCTTCTAAATTCAAATAGTAACGTAAAGATAAAGCTGTTTTTTGCTCAGTCATTGCACTGCATCAATACTCAATAAATCGAAACTATTAGAGCATATTCATTTCAGCTTTAAAATGAATCAAAGGCTATTTTTTATTTTGTTTAAAAGTAGAGCTTATTATGAGATTCGAAGATCAACTACGTTGCATATATAGAACGTAGATTCATATTTTTTGAGCTTATTTCAGTTTTTAAAATTTCTACAATAAGAGCATTACCTTCTTAGTGGAATGTCTCATGTCTTTCTTTGCAAAATTATTTGGCTTAAATCAAAAAGCAACAGTCTCAAAAGATGTGGTTACTCAAGCCACTCAAGAGTCCCCTCTTTTCAATCAGCCAAGCTTTTTAGAATTAATTAAAAAACGTCGTTCTATTTATTCGATCGGGAAAAACTTACAACATACTCCTTCGGAGATTGAAGGGTTAATTCAAGAAGCGGTCAAACATAGCCCTTCAGCATTTAACTCTCAGTCATCTCGCATTGTAATTTTATTTAATGAGTCTCATCAAAATTTCTGGAATATTGTTTTAGATGTATTAAAAACTATTGTTCCTGCCGAAGCACTGGCTGGAACTGAACAAAAAATTCAAAGTTTTGCAGCGGGTGCTGGTACAGTTTTATTTTTTGAAGACCAAGATGTGATTAAAGGTCTACAAGAGCAATTTGAATTATATGCTGATAATTTCCCAGTTTGGTCTGAACACTCAACAGCAATTGCACAATTTGCAGTATGGAATGTATTGGCTGAGCAAGGTATTGGAGCTTCTTTACAACATTACAACCCAATTATCGATGAGAAAATTAATGCTGCTTTTGATATTCCTGCGCAATGGAAACTAAGAGCCCAATTAGTATTTGGTTCAATTGAAGGCGAAGCAGGTGAAAAAGCTTTTATTGAAGACGAAAGCCGTTTTAAAACATTTGGCTAATTTTTTTCAACTTCAAATCATTTAAGAGCTGGTTGCCATGAGCACCAGCTTTTAAATCGAACTAATAAAAAACAGGTACAAAAAAACCGCTATATATAGCGGTTAATTCTTCAAGTGGTGCGCTCAGAGAGATTCGAACTCCCGACCCCTTAGTTCGTAGCCAAGTGCTCTATCCAGCTGAGCTATGAGCGCGTACTTGATGTTGCGCATTATACGCATTTTTTAAGGCTTAGGAAGCCTTTTTTCATCTTTCTGTCATCAAACGTCTAGTTCTTAGCCATCACTCAAGTTTACATAGCTTTGTAGCTAAAGTTATTGAAACTTTGCTCACCAAAGATGTATCTGAAATATTTTTTTTCAAATAAGTTTTATAGAATTTTTGAAGCTTTTTGCCATCTATCTAGAAGATAAAGGCTACTGTTTTAGTCAACATTATATAAATAATATATTTCTGGTTGAACCTAACCATTATAAGACTGTTTGAAATTTGACTAAGATAATGCCTCAAATAAGTGAAAATATGATTAAAAAAATAATTAGTTAAAATTATATAATATAAAAATTATTATTATTTTTATGTCTAAATTAAATAAATTATTATTTCTTTAAATATTATTTAATAACAAAAAATGTGACTAAAAATACACATTGACAGCTTTTGAGTTCTAACCAATACTAAATCGCAATTATTGAGATACACATCTCATTAATTATAAAGCGCAATAAATAATACTTACTTAAAAATACAAAATTATATAGGAAATAGACCAACATGTTCTTACTAACAAACCTCGTATCTTCGATATCAAAAATTACTCAAGATTTGGGTAATATTGTATCGGTGAACACTACTGTAACTGGTAGTTCTTCTATTGAAGGCCAGATATCAACTTCTGGTTTACTTTCAGATACTCTATCTACAGTAACAAATACTCTTACAACAACCACAACAGGCCTTGTTTCTGATGCCGTTGGTACTGTTACTGCCAGTATCGGTTCTACAAGTCCTGTAGACACAGTAACTAATATTATTGGCGGAGTAACTGGCGGTATTGATCTTGGAACTTCTCCAATTGCTCCAGTTATTGACGTTGTTCAAGGTGGTATCGACATTCTTCAGGGTGTTGAAAGCCTAAAAACTGAAATCATCAACACAGGTATCGACACTGTTGCTGATACTATCATTGGTGTTCTTCCTCAAACTGAACACCCTGTTTCTGAAATTGCTGATCTTGGCACTCTAACTTTCGAAACTTCTCGTGACACAGTAAATGGCACGCTTGAAGTCATTTCCGATCTAGTGGGTGGAGACATTCAAGGCGCAACTGAGTCTGCTACTGGTGTCGTTGAAACATTAATCACTAATGGTACAACTGCGACAGGTATTGTTACTGACGTTGTCGGAAGCATTACAGATGTCGTTGGTGGTGTAACTGGTGGCGTTGATGGCAACCCGCTTGAAGTAATTACTGACATCATCGGTGGCGTAACTGGTGGCGTTGACGGTAACCCGCTTGAAGTAATTACTGACATTATCGGTGGTGTAACTGGTGGTGTTGACGGTAATCCGCTTGAAGTAATTACTGATATTATCGGCGGCGTAACTGGCGGTATCGGTGATGGCACATCTCCAATCGCTCCAGTGATTGATGTCGTTCAAGGCGGTATTGATATTCTACAAGGTGTAGAGAGTCTAAAAACTGAGATCATCAATACTGGTATCGACACTGTTGCTGATACTATTATTGGTATTCTTCCACAAACTGAATATCCTGTTTCAGACCTAGCAGATCTTGGCACTTTAACTTTCGAAACTTCTCGTGACACAGTAAACGGTGCACTTGAAGTTGTTTCTGATTTAGTTGGTGGTGATATCCAAGGTGCTACTGAATCTGCTACTGGTATTCTCGATACGCTGATTACAAATGGCACAACTGCTACTGGAATTATTAATAACATTATCGGCGGCGCAACAAGTGGTGATAGCCCACTTGGCGTGGTAACCGACATTATTGGTGGTGTAACTGGCGGTGTTAGTGGTAATCCTCTTGAAATCGTGACTGACATTATCGGCGGTGTAACTGGTGGTGTTGACGGTAACCCGCTTGAAGTAATTACTGACATCATCGGCGGTGTAACTGGTGGTGTTGACGGTAATCCACTTGAAGTAATTACTGACATTATCGGTGGCGTAACTGGTGGTGTTGATGGTAATCCACTTGAAGTAATTACTGACATTATTGGCGGTGTAACAGGTGGTATCGGTGGTGGAACTTCCCCAATCTCTCCAGTGATTGATGTTGTTCAAGGCGGTATTGATATTCTTCAGGGCGTAGAAAGCTTAAAAACTGAAATTATCAACACTGGCATTGATACAGTTGCAGATACAATTATCAGCATTCTTCCACAAGCAGAACATCCTGTTTCTGAACTTGCAGACCTCGGCACATTAACTTTCGAAACTTCTCGTGACACAGTAAATGGCACGCTTGAAGTCATTTCTGATCTAGTGGGTGGAGACATTCAAGGTGCTACTGAATCTGCTACCGGTATTCTCGATACGCTGATTACAAATGGCACAACTGCTACTGGCTTAGTAACAGAAATCATTGGTGGATTGACAGGAACTATTGGTGGGGTTACTGGTGGAGATAGCTCACTAGGCTTAGTCACTGATTTACTTGGCGGTTTAACTGGTAGCGTAGATGGTGATAGTCCTCTTGGCTTAGTGACCGACCTTCTAGGCGGCTTAACTGGTGGCGTTACTGGCGGTACAGACAACCCTATCGGCATCGTAACAGATATCGTGGGTAGCTTAACGGGCGGTGTGACTGGTGAAGGCGGATTAGATGTTATTTCTAATTTACTAGGTGGATTAACTGGTGGTAGCTTACTTGGTGGTGTAACTTCGACAGTATCAAGCGTAACTAATACAACGCATACTATCGTACCTACATCATTACTTACCGATAACTTCTTAGAAAACTCTTTCAATACTGTTTAATATAAGTCATTAAAATAAAGCCACTTATTACAAGTGGCTTTATTTATTAATATATCTTTAAATATTAATTCACTTCTTCCCATCTATAATATTTCTTATGCGCCAGCTCTAACATTGCATAATCATTAGGTGTATCACCATAAGCATAAATTGTAGAATACTGAGTTAAATCATATTTGTTTTTTATTCTATTTACTTTTTCTAAATAACCACAATCACCATTAATAAAATCACCTGTCAAAATACCATCACGTATTTCAAGTTGATTACATATAACGTCTAAATCTAAAGATTGGCACCAGCTTTCTAAATAAACACCTAATGATGCAGATACAACAACAATCTGATCACCTTGTTGTTTATGCCAGAGAATACGTTCCAAAGCATTTTGACGCACACAGGTAGGAAGGATATTTTTAGCAAACTCTTGTCCCATATATTTTAGGGAAGCCGCATCATAGCCCACGTATCCCACCTGACAGAGTTTAGTTCGAATAGTTTTATCGGTTACCCATCCAAGCTTATAACCCGCTATATAAGGTGCAAGTCGAATACCACCTAGTATTTGAGTTTTTTTATTTAAAGAAAATTTAAGGAATAGACTGAATGTATCGTTATGAGTGATCGTGCCATCAAAGTCAAATAAAGCTAAGTTCATTTATGATTATCTCTAATATAATTAAAAAGTTATAAATTTAGATTTTTTTAAAGTACTAAAAAACAGGCACAAAAAAACCGCTATAAAAGCGGTTAATTCTTCAAGTTGGTGCGCTCAGAGAGATTCGAACTCCCGACCCCTTAGTTCGTAGCCAAGTGCTCTATCCAGCTGAGCTATGAGCGCGTAACTTGTGTGCCTTTCAGCGATTCGTTCTATTTTACTTGGTGCGCTCAGAGAGATTCGAACTCCCGACCCCTTAGTTCGTAGCCAAGTGCTCTATCCAGCTGAGCTATGAGCGCATTAAGTAAATGGCGGTGAGAGAGGGATTCGAACCCTCGATACCAGTAATAGGTATGCTTCCTTAGCAGGGAAGTGATTTCAGCCACTCATCCACCTCACCGGAACGAGCCGCCATAATACAAACTAAAACCCTATTGTTCAAGTCATCATAGTGAAATTTTCTTGTTTTTTAGTTCAATGAATTATTTTTTAAGCAATTTTCTCATTATTTTCGTCTTTTTCGATCAAACGCTTGTTAAGATAGATATTATTTCTTCATCAAAATACTGTAGTGCATAACACATTATTGCAAACCTAAACGTGCAGTTCGGGTCTGCATGACTTATGCTAAACTTATCTGCCAAGCGTGAAACCAAACGACATGACAAAAAACTGGGCTGACCCCGAAGCGAAAGCTGAAGCTGAACGTTATGACAATCCTATTCCAAGCCGTACTCTTATTTTAGATACATTGGAACAATTGCAGACACCGCAATCTCATGCAGAACTTGTCGATCATTTTAATATTCATGACCAAAAAAGTATTGAAGCACTCAGTCATCGCTTAAGTGCTATGGTTCGTGATGGTCAAATCATGAAAGACGGGTTTAAATTTCAGTTGGTGGCAGATCAACCGACCTATGAAGCAACTGTTTATATCAATAGTAAAGGTTTAGGCACAGCGCATATTGATGGTCAAAGTGACCTTTTACTTCCTGAACGTGAATTACGTTTAGTCTTTAACGGTGACCGAGTTAGAGTGCGACAGACTTCAGTTGATCGTAAAGGCAAACCTTGGGGATTTATCACAGAAGTTTTACAACATCGTGTTAAACAATTAATTGGTAAATTGTCGGTTCACGATGGCGAATATTTTATTCAGCCCAACAATCCAAATCAGCACCAACCTATTCCTTTAGAAAAAGAACTGGTAACGCATGCTGAAGCAAATGTTGGCGATATGCTACGTGTCGCAATAGATAGTTATCCGACTCGTGAAGAATTTGCGACGGCGCATATTATTCAGTCTATGGCCGACAAAGCTGATACAGAAATTATTATTCCGCAGACTATTCTTGAGTTTGGCTTACCTTACGAATTCCCAGATGAAGTTATAAAAGAAGCTGAAAGCTTTAAAGAACCATCTGCTCAAGACCGTGAAGGCCGCATTGATTTAAGAGATTTAGCATTAGTTACAATTGATGGTGAAGATGCTCGAGATTTTGATGATGCGGTTTATGCTGAAAAACGTCCAGGTGGCGGTTATCGTGTAGTCGTCGCAATTGCTGATGTTAGCCATTATGTACGCTTAGACTCAGCCCTCAATGAAGAAGCTGAGGAACGTGGTACTTCGGTATACTTCCCGCATTTCGTATTACCGATGCTACCAGAGGCATTGTCAAATGGCTTATGCTCTCTAAACCCTCATGTAGACCGTTTATGTATGGTCTGTGACTTGAAACTCTCTCGTACAGGTCGTGTAACTGGTTACGATTTTTATCCATCAGTGATGCATTCAAAAGCGCGTTTGACCTATACACAGGTGGCACAATATTTTGACGGCGCAACAGATGCGATTCCAAAAGATCGTGATGTTCATAAATCGTTAAATACGCTTTTCCAGCTTTATCAGATTTTGAAAAATTTACGTGCTGATCGTCATGCAATGGAATTTGAAACCATTGAAACCTACATGACTTTTGATGAGCTAGGCGGGATTAAAGAAATTTTGCCACGTACACGTAATGAAGCACATAAGCTCATTGAAGAGTGCATGTTACTTGCTAACGTTGCTGCGGCTGAATATGCATTAGAACATGATGTTCCAATGTTATATCGCGTGCACGAAGCTCCAGAGTTTTCACGTATTCAGAAAGTAAAAGACTTTGTGAAATTACTGGGTCTACCCTTCCCTGACCAACCAACTCAAGCAGACTATCAAAGAGTAATTGAAGCAACTAAAGATCGTATTGATGCTCCTAGTATTCATGCCGTCTTATTACGCTCAATGATGCAAGCTTATTATGGCGCAAAAAATGCTGGGCACTATGGTTTGGCCTATGAAGCTTATACGCATTTCACTTCGCCAATTCGTCGTTACCCAGACCTATTATTACACCGTGCCATTAAAGCTCACTTGAAACAAAAGCCTTATCCACTCTCTGGTGCTGCACTAGATGATGCAGGTGAACATTTCTCTCAAACAGAGCGCCGTGCTGATGAAGCTTCTCGTAGCGTAACGACGTGGTTGAAATGTCACTACATGCAGCAGCATCTAGGTGATGAATTTATTGGTATTGTAAGTGCGGTGACCGAATTCGGTTTATTCGTGACACTGAAAGATTTATATGTCGATGGCATGATTCATATTAGCCAACTCGGCGATGACTTCTTTATTTATGACCAAGCGAGTCAAAATCTAGTAGGTCAAAATCGTGGTCAAGTCTTTGGTTTGGGCGATGAAGTTAAAATTCAGGTCGCTGGTGTCAATCTGGAAGAACGTAAAATTGACTTCCAGCTCATTAAGCAAGTTACCCATGCAGGCCGAGTAGTTCGTAGCCGTGCGCCGCGTACGACTAAAACTACTACGCAGGCGACTGAAGAAGTTTTCAGTAAACCAACTGTCAGTAGTGATGGTGAGCGACCTGTTCACAAAAAGAAAGAAAAAAGTAAGCCAAGTTCTTACACCAAAAAATCTGGTAAGAAAACCTCAGCAAAAGCCGAGACTAAATCAGAAAAGGTGAAGAAAAAATCTAAGCCTAAAAAGAAAAAGTCGAATGCAAAATCAAAGGCTGAATAGTGAGTAAATAATTATCACACTTCAGAAATAAGCCTCCAATAGGAGGCTTATTTCTTTTTAAAAAGGGTTATTTTACACATTAAGCTTGATTTCCAGCCTGAGAGGACCTACATCTAATACCATGTTTAAAAAATAATGTGGCTATTAGCAATGACTTTACAGCAAGCGACTTTACCAACTCCGCGTTTTGACCAAATTGAATTAGAAAATTTAAAACAAGACATCCAGCAAGCGATCCAAGCAGGTCAGGAATTTTTAAATACTCTTACGGCTGCACCTACAGATGCAGCTCAGCAACTTGCCGTACTTGAGCAAGTCGATACGCTTGAAAATAATCTAAGTGAATCATGGGGCATTTTATCGCATTTAAACGCGGTAATGAGTAATACAGAAACGAGAGAAGTCTATCAATCTTTATTACCAGCATTAAGTGAATATTACACTCAGCTTGGTCAACACACGGCGCTTTATCAAACCTATCAACACATCCATGATGGTCAAGGTTATAGCTCTCTTAGCCCTGCACAGCAAAGTGCTATCCGTCTAGCTTTACGTGACTTTAAACTTTCAGGTGTAGCCTTAGAGGGTGAAGAGAAAAAACGTTATGCAGAGATTTCTGCGCGTCTTTCACAGCTTTCTTCTAATTTTTCAAACCACGTACTTGATGCAACACAAGCTTACTTTAAACCACTTACCGAAGATCAGCTAAAAGGTCTTCCAGAAAGTAATATTGAGTTATTAAAACAGTACGGCAAACAACGTGAACTTGACCAAGCTGTAGCAACCCTAGATTTCCCAGCATATTTTGCAATCATGACTTATGCAGATGACCGTGTATTGCGTGAAGAGCTTTATAGAGCTTATGTGACTCGCGCATCTGATCAGTCTGAACAAGCTGAGTTTGATAACAGCAAAATTATGGAAGAAATTTTGAGTCTTCGTCAGGAAATGGCGAAACTACTTGGTTTCAATAACTATGCTGAATATTCTCTTGCAAGCAAAATGGCACCAGACGTAAAAACAGTACATGAGTTTTTGGTTGACCTAGCAGAGCATGCGCGTGCTCCTGCGCTTCAAGAAGTTGCCGAACTTCAAGATATTGCTAAACAAGATGGTGTTGATGAGCTTAAACCTTGGGATACAACTTACTATTCTGAAAAGCTTAAACAGCAACAATTCAACTTATCTCAAGAAGCATTAAAACCTTATTTCCCTGCACCTAAAGTTATTCAGGGATTATTCCAGATTGTGCAGCGTCTATACGGCATTAACATTATTGAAAGACAAGCACCTGTCTGGCATCCAGATGCACGTTATTTTGAATTAGAAGACCAAGGTCAAGTGATTGGTGGCTTCTTTTTTGACATCTATGCACGTACAGGTAAACGTGGTGGCGCATGGATGAACGGCTTCCGCTCGCGCATGCAAACACTTCATGGCTTACAAAAACCAATTTGCTATATGGTGTGTAATTTCACCCCTCCGGTAGGTGACCAACCTGCTTTATTGACTCATGACGAAGTGATTACTTTGTTCCATGAGTTCGGACATGGTTTACATCATATGTTGACCGAAGTAGATAATATCTCGGTTGCAGGAACTCATGGTGTTGCTTGGGATGCAGTAGAATTACCAAGCCAGTTTATGGAATTCTGGTCATGGGATAAAGAAAGCCTAGATGTATTAAGTGAACACATCGATAGTAAACAGACTTTGCCACAAGAATTACTAGATGCTTTATTAAATGCTCGATTCTTCCAATCTGGTATGCAAACTTTACGTCAGCTTGAATTTGCATTATTTGACTTGACCATTCACACCAAAACGCCAGCCCTTAACAGTGAGCAAATTCAGCAAACCTTAGACGATATTCGTAAGCAATATGCGGTCGTTCCTACTGTCGACTACAACCGTTTCCAACATAGTTTTAGTCATATTTTTGCTGGCGGTTATGCCGCAGGTTATTACTCTTACAAATGGGCAGAAGTCTTAGCGAGCGATGCATTTGATCGTTTTGAAAATGAAGGCATTTTTAATACTCAAACGGGTAAAGAATTCCGTCAGGCAATTCTAGCTGTGGGTGGAAAAGACACTGCGCTTGAGGCATTTGTTAATTTCCGTGGACGCGAGCCTAAAATTGACGCATTGTTACGTCATCAAGGTTGGACGAATGACAACAAAACCGCTTAAACTATGGGCCTAAATTGATCGTGTGGTTAGGGTGATAAAGATGAAAAAACGTTTCATTGCTGGGGCAAAATGTCCAAAATGTGAAGCCATGGATCGGATTATCATGCTAACCACCGCAGAAGACGAATGGATTGAATGTATCGAATGCGGTTATAGCGAAAATCGTCCGACTCATGTTGATGAGCCTGAAACACCTGCTGAACCGGATGAAATTGGGGTAATACAGTTCAAGCCACGTCGTCCCGACTAAAGGTCTTAAACATGCCACTACAAAGAAAACAAAACTCAAAATTATTATGGATTTTAATTGGGGGCTTAAGCATTCTCGTAGTGCTTTTTTTTGCAGCGCAATGGTTTTTTAAAAAAACCGAGTCGTCAGCACCACTGGTTGATCCACAACCTGTCTCGACTCCTGCTCCTGCTAAACCGAAACCAGCTGACCCATTACCAAGTTCTGAACCCTTAGCTGAAAATGCAAGCTCTCAGCAACTTGTTAGTGAAAATGTGCTTAAAGAGCCTGTCCCTGCCCAAGAGTCTTTAGCAAAAGAAGAAGTATCTAAACTTGAAGATGTTCATCGGCAGCTAAAAGATCAGGAAGCAACCTTAAAAGCTCAGCATGCAGATGCGGATCAATTAACTAAACTCAAAGAAGAACAAGTTAAATTGCTGGAAGCTCAGCTTAAACAGCAATAGTTTTTCAATGAACTCTTAAAAAAAGCTAAAGCTGTACATCTTTAGCTTTCTAATTTTAAGAAGAAAATTAGATTGTTATCGAACGCAAAATACTCATATTGTATCATCCAAAAAAACACCCTCTTTAAGAGGGTGTTTTTTAATCAAGATATTTACTTCAAATTATTAGATTAGTGATACCAACCGAATAATTTAAAGAAGTAAGGTGCATAAGCAATAATAAGCATTGCAGGCACCATTACAATTAGTGGAAGTACCCATCGCTCGAAGCGGTAGAAGAATGATTTATGACGAACTTCTGCATCTGCTTCAGATACCTCATCGTCGCCAATTGCTTGTCTGGCCAATAAGTGGTTTAAAGCAACTGGAGGAGTAATATAGCCAAGCTCAAAACCAATTAAAGCGATCATCCAGAAATGCACAGGATCAATTCCGTATTTATATGCTACGGGTGCTACGGTTGCTGAAATTAAAATAACAGCACCGAATGGATCCATGATCATCCCAACAAATACCATGAGAATCACAATCAAAGAGATCACAACAAATAGACTATTAATATCTGTTGGGAAAGCCTCCATAATTTCGATTCGTTCCAAGAATCCACCGACACTTACAGACAATGCCATTAGAATAACTAATGCACCAATATGTCCAACAGTTTCACTTGTAGCTGTGTGTAAAGCTGATCGGAAAGAAACTCTACGCTCAGGATTACGTGGATCATCTGTAGACTTTACTTGAGGTACAGGCTGAGAACCATCGGCTGGAGCAGTATAAACATTAAGGGTACTATCCCAATGACCGACTGGTGCTAACGGAGCAGGCTCCCTACGTAACTTATCAAATAGCACCATTAGTAATAAGATTACAGGCATCATGACTGGTGCTGTGAACTCATTCAAATCTGTTGCCAAGGCATGCTTGTAAAACAACCAGATTAGGATAAAAATAACAATATATGGCGATACAGGAACAAAAGCGCGTAAGGATTTAGGAAATGCTATTTTTACTGGTGCAATACGAAATTTTTGCTCAGCAAAAAATAAAGAAACTATTAAAAATAAAGTTGAAGACAGCAGAAATGTATATATCCCATAGTGATATAACAAATCTGTTGTGACTTCTTTATTCAAAGACGCAACAACAACAATCAGCAAACATGGTCGTAACACAACACCTAATGAACCAGACATAGCTGTTGCTGCCAAAGCGAATTGACGGCGACCACCTGCATTCCAGACTTCTTTATAAATAATTGCACCAGCTGCAATAACGAAGATACCCGAAGCCCCTGTATAAGCTGTAGGTAAAGCTGCTGCAATTAGAATTAACCAAGTTAAAGTTTCAGGTGCTAGATTCCAAGGCCGTAATATATTAAGAAATAAATCAACTATACGTGTTTGTTTAAGTAACATACCTGCCCATATAAATAGAGCAAGATTTAAAAAGATACTTGAGAATTCAACCAATTGTCCAAGGTAAATACCTTGTCCCATTGGATAATCCATAAAGAAAGTAAATGCAATACCAGTAATAATTGCCATATAGGCATAAAGTGGCACACTTAAGAAAGCAAGCCCAAGATTCCCCCCCTCTTTCGTCGGGGTTGGAGATTTAATCAACTGAAATAAACTGATTAATGTCAAAATCGCAAATAACGTAATCCATAACCAGTAAATCACTTGCATTTCAATTGCTACAGGCACCCCCGAACCCGTTACAGAACGGTATTGGCTAATCGTTGATGATGTTAAAAGACCATTAGCAAATAACATCGCAATTGAATATACACGAAAATCAATTTTCGTTGCTGGGCTACGTAAACCGATATGATGTGTCTTCAATGTCGCAGTTATCGCGGCCAAAACAACCATCACAACTAAAAGCATTGCCCTATTTTCAGTACCAAATTTAAAGAGACCAAAAAAAGAGGTTTCTATTGTTCGATACGTACGGATACTTGGATGTGCATCCATATAAGCGATTGCTTTATCATAGAACTGATATTTTTCATCACATTGTTGCTGCGCTGCGAGTAGTGATGCACGGACATCACTTTCCGATGCTGCACCAAAGAAACTCGCGAAATCATCAGACGCGTTCGCTTTCATTTGTTCTTTTACTTGAGCCTCGATATTTGGATGTCGATCACAAGTTGGCTTTTCAGGCTCAGCACGCAAAAAAGAATATTGCATACCTGTAGTAGGGTCGCCATAAAGACGTTCCCCGATACGTAATAATTGTCCGTGGATCATTTCCCCGGTACCAATAATTAGCGTCATTAATAGCAGAATGAGGATGACGAATGTTGAGATCCATTCGTTCCAGATATAACCCAGCAGACCTAATCCAGATCTTTTTTCTTGATGTTCTTGCATAAATATTCCAATTTTGTTCTCTCAAGTCCCTAAAAATTAAAGAATTGAGTCATGCAATTTTTCTTGGTCAGGGGTTAAATCCATCCCCCTTCTACCAATCCCTTTATTCAACGATCAAATTTGCATCAAACTTTATTAATAAAGAATGACTAAAATCTCTTTTTTAACAGTTTGTATTGTCAATGTTTCTTTTTTAATCTCTGGAAAAGCCAATAGCATCCTCCAAAGATTGCGCCACCAATTGCTCCATATAGGTGAGCTTCAGTTAAAACTGGACTCCCTATTAACTGAGCGGTCCCTGTTTGCCCAAAAGTGTTTTCCCATATAAGTTTAGCAATAATTAACCCTAAAACCAGCAAAGCAAAATTTCGCTCTTTACGATATTGCAGATAGACTAAAGCAACCGCTGTATATAGCCCATGTAAGACACCAGATAGGCCCGCATAAGCTTCGATATAAGGTAAATAAAAGTAGAACACCAAACTAATAAAAGGTGGCAATAGCAAAAGTAGACTTAGAAGATGCCATGCTTTTGTATGTGGAAAGATAAAGGGTAAACAGGCGAATGCCATCATATTTAAAAGGAAATGAACCCATCCAACGTGTACCCAATGTGCAGTCCATAAACGCCAGAATTCGCCAAGTAAACTTTCGCGCCAATAAATAAAAGTATCAGGAAACACCTGTAGACAAGCAGATATGGAAATGCACACTGCGACCAGAAGCACTTTACTATTCAGTACATGATCCTTCATGGCACACTCCTTGAAATTAAACTTCTTACGATTATTGTAGAACTTAACAATAGACTCGCAAGAAGTTAGCCTTTCAAATATTCTTTACTGCGCTGCTGGTGGAGCAGATGAATCAGCAGGAATTTCAGAAGCGGCCCCCCCATCAAACAACTCATCTAGCTCTGCTGCACCTTCATTCTTATCATCCCAGAAATGAGACATGCCATCATCTCCAGTACGTACACCAGTATGCTCAGTCCAATAACGATCAGAGATACCACGTACAATAAGGCCAGCCATACTATCGATTAACTTAAAGTTAGGATTGACAGGTTTGTCATCATCTTGAGACGCTGCATAAGATCTTAATGCATCACGGATTTTTGCATCATCACCGCTTGCTTGAGCAGCTACGGCATATAAGGCATGAGATAAGCGAACACCTTTTTTCTCACCAATCTGAATTGACTGTTTTAAAGTTTGGTATGGATCAGGTTTCCCTTCATCAGCACCTGGCAATAAAGTCCAGATAACAGCACGCGTTGCGTTAGGTGCGCCCCAGAATTTTTCATTATCTAGACAAACCATGCCACGCTCTACAATAGCAGCAATATCTTTAGGAACATTGACTGCGCCGCCTGAGTTAATATCGTTGGTCACAGCCTGAAGACCACTGATCATGCCAAGTAAATAAACGGTTTGATCAGTATCATTACGCATCGTTGGGCAAGAGTCACCTAAGTGATATTTATATTTAGATTCCCAACGATCAGCAAATAATTTATAGCCTGTATACTGACGTTCAGCTGCAATTGCTGCCCAACGCTTCTGTGCAATACGTGCATCTTGGGCTTCTGTCACTTGACCTGCTTTTGAAGCACGTAAATAACGCAGTTCTTGTTCTAAAGCTTGATTTTCCGCACATACACCTGATGCTGCATACATTAATACTGCAACACGTGTCGGATCTGCACCCATCCCTTTGGTAGACATGATTGCAGGCGTTAACGCACTACCGGTATTACATACCATTTCAGCATCTTGCATTGCCAAAATAGGTGGAACGACGTGCTTTTCCGTAAAACCTAGAGCAACATTTGCTCCGGTTTTCACGACGTATGAACAACCTGATAAAACTGAAGCTGCAAGAAAACTCACCGCCAAACCTTGGCTTATTTTTTGGACTTTAGACATCTTCCTGTCCTCTATGTAATTTGTTTTTTCCTTTTCAGATGTACATTAGCAGATGCATATCTTGAATAAAAGAGTAATTACTCTAATTGTAGCGCTTATACTTTGACACACTTCACAGCAGATAAAATTGACAGTTTTTCGAGGAAACAGAAATTTTAGGCAAAAAAAAGTAGCATTGCGACGGTTCAGCACATGCTACTTATTAACTGGGATAAGCTTTTAACGGCTTATATTATTTTTGTTCTATATAATCCTTAAGTAAAGTTCCTGCTCTTCCTACTACTACAGCCATAACAACTGCAATTAACAGAAACATCCACATTGAAATCTCCATGAGAGACCTCCTTACAACAATCGCACCCAGTTATAAACTGGACACTTGATGAAATTAATCGATTAACCAACTTTAATAATTGATTGATCGACGACCTTGCATCCTCTGTCTCTTAACCTTGTTAAAACTAACTTTGTTAAGATGTTCCCTGAGTAAAGTTCCTGCTCTTCCTATCACCACTGCCAGAATGATGGCAATGACCAAGAACGACCATGTTGGCATCTCCATTTTGAGACCTCCGACACACTTTACGTTGGTGTTTGTACTTTAACCGATCAAATAGCTACCCATAGGTGAAATTGTCAGACAATTGTCTTTCCTTGGCTTTTTTCTATATTCTAATTAGACAATCCGAAGTTTAATGAAGAAAAAAATTATTAAGTTTTTGTTTTTTATGGTTTTTAAATAAATATACAATTGTAGAATTGTCGAACAATTAATAGAGTTTTTCTAAAACTTTTAATCTTTTCCACTGCTGAATAGGAAGCTGATCGAACCAAACAATAGCTATATTCGTAGGAGTCTCTTCAAAATAAATAACTACAAATAACTGATAATCAATTATTTTAGTAATTTCTGCACGGTAAATTTCTTTTTTTGAAAAATATGCAACCGACCATAATTTTTGATCTAAATATTCAATTTGAGATATTTGTGCTTGCTTTAGAAAGAAAATAGAACCAATAAATAGAAGAATGACAGCACATAGCCACCATATCAGTGTTAATAATTGATAAAGCAGGATTGCTAAACCCAAACCAACAAAAAGCTGAAATATTACCGAGACACGGCTATATTTCAGCTCAAAATTTAATTCTTTTATCAAAACAGTTTAGCCATGCACATACTGTTTTAGTTTATAAATAAATTCACGTAACTCAGTACGTGGAGGCTCAGAAACTTCCATGAACCAATCTAATAAATCTGGATCTTCTTGATCAACTAGCTCTGCAAATAATGCTTTTTCTGCTGGATCAGCTTTTAAATAATAGTTTTTTACATACGGGTCAAAATAGACGTCAATTTCTTTTAAGCCGCGGCGTGCTCGATAAATTACTTTACGTTCTTCCAAGGTCATTTCGTCAGACATTTACGTCCCCATCTGTGTTGATAGTGCGCCTAGTTTACCTGATCACATCCTAAAGATCGCTAAAAATATCAAATTGACCAAATTTATCATCTTATCCGCATAATTGAGCATTCATCACATTGTAGGGCATGAAATGCTTACGTATGTTTAGGGCATAACATCACACCTGAACCAAGGAAGAAATACAAATGCAATCTGGTGCCATCCGTCCTGTTCCAAATATGTTACCGAGAAAATTATTCAATGAAGAACACGAAGCCTTCCGTGAGACAGTGCGTAAATTCTATGAAAAGGAAGTCGTTCCCAATATAGAAAAATATGAAAAACAGCAACATGTTGACCGAGATCTTTGGAATAAAGCTGGAGAATTAGGTCTTCTTTGCACCACAATGCCAGAGCAATATGGTGGTTCTGGCGTAGATCGCCTATACAGTATGATTCTTATCGAAGAACAAGCGTATGCGATGGACTCAAGTACTGGTTTTTCTCTACATTCCGATATTGTTGCTAATTACGTTAATAATTTTGGTAATGAAGAGCAAAAACAAAAATGGTTACACAAAATGGCAACTGGAGAAGTTGTTACTGCTATTGCAATGACTGAACCAGGCACTGGTTCAGATTTACAAGCGGTAAGAACCACCGCCGTACTTGATGGTGATGAATATGTCATTAATGGCTCTAAAATTTTTATTACGAATGGCTACTTATGCGACATGGCCGTAGTCGTTTGTAAGACTGGTAATAGTGACAAAGGTTCGGCGAACTTATCCTTAATTATTGTAGAAGCAGACCGTGCTGGTTTTAGTAAAGGTAAACCTCTAAACAAAATTGGTATGAAAGGCCAAGATACCTGCGAACTCTTCTTTGATAACGTTCGCGTTCCTAAAGAAAACCTTTTAGGCATGGAAGGTATGGGCTTTATCATGCTCATGAAAGAATTAGCATGGGAACGAATGTTAGTTGCTATCATTTGTCAGGCAGGTGCTGAAGCAGCATTTGCACATACCGTTCAATATACAAAAGATCGTAAGGCGTTTGGTAAACCTATTGGCGCATTTCAAAATACGCGTTTTAAACTTGCTGAACTCAGAACAGAAATCGATTTCTGCCGGACATATTTAGATCGTTGTATGGAATTACAACTTGAAGAAAAATTGAGTGTAGAAGCTGCCGCAGCTGCTAAATATAAAATTTCTGATATGTTCTCAAAGATTGTAGATGAATGTCTTCAGTTACATGGGGGTTATGGCTATATGCTTGAATATCCAATTGCACGTGCATACATTGATCATCGAGCAAATCGAATTTATGCAGGTACAAATGAAATCATGAAAGAATTAATTTCAAGAACACTTTAATACCTTCATAAGAAAAGGGGCATTACGCCCCTTTTCTTATTTAACACGACTTAAGATACTAATTTTGGTTTACGCTCATTCGCTTCAGAACGCTTATGAAAATGAAGAATGCCATCTTCAAATTTTGCATTTTTCAAAGACTTTCTATCTTCTAAATAGTTATTAGTCACCTGCCATGGAGCACGCTTACCTTGTTTAGGAAGTTCATGTGCTGCACGGTTAATATAACCTGAAGATAATTTACCCATTACAGTATCTTCTTCCATCACAGTCTTATCACCCGATGGAATCACTTCATCATAACTATTTTTGTCCATATAGTTTAATAAGCGACAAATATATTCGGCAGCGATATCTACTTTGAGTGTCCATGAAGCATTCACATAGCCAATAATCATAGCCATATTCGGCACATCACTTAGCATTATACCGTTATAAAGCATATGTTCAGATGAGTTGATTGGCTTCCCATCAAGAGTTGCCTGAACTCCGCCCATAATCTGAACCTGTAATCCTGTTGCAGAAACAACGATATCAGCATCAAGATATTTGCCAGATTTAAGTAAAATACCTTTTTCAGTAAATTTCTCGATCTGATCAGTTTCTACACTCGCTTTGCCTTCACGTAAAATCTTAAATAAGTCCCCATCTGGCACTACACATAAACGCTGATCCCAAGGGTTGTATGAAGGCGTAAAATGCTTCATATCAACCTTACCTTTAAGCTGCACTTCAATTGCTTTTAAAAGTAAACGACGTACAGTTTTAGGATGTTTCTGAGACAACGCATAAATAGCGCGCTGCATACCAATGTTACGTGCGCGGGTAAATTTATAAGCTGCCTCTTCAGACATAAATTTACGCGTTTTTTCATAGATGAAATCGATAGAAGGAACACTAGCAATATAGGTTGGTGAACGTTGCAACATGGTCACATGACCTGCCCCACCTTTAGCCATTGCTGGTACTAAAGTAATCGCTGTTGCACCACTACCGATAATAACCACCTTCTTACCTGTGTAATCTAAGTTTTCAGGCCAATGCTGTGGATGAATGAGTTGCCCTTTAAATGCTTCTTGATTTGGGAAAGAAGGCGCATAACCCTGATCATAATTATAGTAACCTGTACAACCTACAACAAAGTTAGCAATCCAAGTCTGCTGTTTTTTATTGCTATCTTCGACTACAACCTGCCATTTTTTTGAAGCCGAATCATAATTAGCAGAAAGTACGCGATGACCAAAATGAATTTTTTCTTTTAATTTAAATTCACTAATTACTTCACCTAAATATCCTTTAATAGAAGCACCATCAGCTAATACATTCGCTTTACACCATGGTTTAAAGTTAAAACCAAAAGTAGACATATCTGAATCT
Source organism: Acinetobacter sp. TG2027 (assembly GCF_000302435.1). Classification (NCBI taxonomy): domain Bacteria; kingdom Pseudomonadati; phylum Pseudomonadota; class Gammaproteobacteria; order Moraxellales; family Moraxellaceae; genus Acinetobacter; species Acinetobacter sp. TG2027. The sequence continues at coordinate 37,860 of NZ_AMJN01000054.1, forward strand.
GAACGGATGCCAGGATAACGGAAAAGATCCCACGTTCCACCAAAAGACTCACGACGTTCTAAAATCTCGAATTGTCGTTGTGGTGAATTTTTTGACAAATGGGCAGCGATTCCGATTCCTGAAATACCTGCGCCAATGATTAAAATATCAACTTGCTTTTCCATTTTATTTTTATACCCATTGTTGAGAATATAAGTTTATTAAAACACAATTTTGACAATACACAATGTCAAGTTTGACCGTTTATCTGCTTTTTTATGTCACTTGAGGACATTTTTATAATTTATTTTGTGACTAGAAATAAAAAAGACCGGTATAAAACCGGTCTTTTTTGAATAAAATCAATTATTCAGCTGAAGTGTTTACTTCACGATCTACAAGCTCAACGTAAGCCATCGGTGCTGCATCACCAGCACGGAAGCCCGCTTTAAGAACACGTAGATAACCGCCGTTACGTTCTTTGTAACGAGGGCCGAGTACGGTAAATAATTTACCAACAGTTGCAGCATTACGAGTACGAGCAAATGCTAAACGACGATTTGCTACAGTATCGTTTTTTGCTAGAGTGATTAAAGGCTCAGCAACACGACGTAATTCTTTAGCTTTAGGCACAGTTGTTTTGATCAACTCGTGTTCAAATAAAGAATTAGCCAAGTTTTGGAACATCGCTTTACGATGGCTGCTTGTACGGCCTAATTTCACACCACTATTACGATGACGCATGGTGATAGTCCTACTTAATTAACGGCTACGATAGGCAAAACGGTCGTCCATACGAAGACTAGCTGGTGGCCAGTTTTCAAGACGCATACCGAGTTGTAAGCCTTTCGATGCCAAAACATCTTTGATCTCTGTTAACGATTTTTTACCAAGGTTAGGAGTTTTTAACAACTCAACTTCAGTACGTTGAACAAGATCACCAATGTAGTAAATATTTTCTGCTTTCAAACAGTTAGCAGAACGAACAGTAAGCTCTAGATCATCTACTGGGCGAAGCAAGATTGGATCAACTTCTTCACGAGGCTCTTGAGCAACTGGAGTTTGGTCTTTCTGAAGATCAACAAAAATTGCAATTTGTTGTTGCAAGATTGTTGCCGCTTTGCGGATTGCTTCTTCAGGATCAACCGTTCCATTTGTTTCGAGGTCGATTACCAGTTTATCTAAATCGGTACGTTGTTCTACACGCGCATTTTCAACGGTGTAAGAAACACGCTTAATCGGGCTATAAGAAGCATCTAATTGCAAACGACCAACCGGACGTGTTTCACCTTCAGGGAAACGAGAATCAGATGTTTCATAACCACGACCTTGAGCAACTTTCAAGCGCATTTTTAATGAGCCTGAAGCACTTAAAGTACCGATTAAATGTTCTGGGTTAACCACTTCAACATTATGAGGTAAACGAAGGTCAGCAGCAGTAATATCGCCAGGACCTTGTTTTTCTAATGTTAAATATGCTTCATTTTGATCGAACAGCTTAATAGACAATCCTTTTAGGTTCAGCAAGAGCTCGACGATGTCCTGCTGCAAGCCTTCTAAAGTACTGTACTCGTGCTCGACACCTTCTATCTCAACTTCAACCACAGCAGCGCCAGGTAAAGAAGACAATAGAATGCGACGTAAAGCATTACCTAGAGTGTGGCCAAAACCACGCTCTAAAGGTTCTAGAATCACTTTTGCCGAGGTCCCGCTTACCGCTTCGACCTTGATCGCTTGCGGAGTTAGAAACTCGTTTGCAGTACGCGTCATTATTGCTACCTCAAGGATTATTTAGAATACAATTCTACAATCAAGCTTTCGTTGATTTCAGCAGGTAAATCAGAACGATCTGGTGCAGCTTTAAACGTACCTTCAAGCTTAGAATGATCAACTTCGATCCAAGCTGGAATACCACGTTGTGCAGCTAACTCAATCGCGTTTTTAATACGCAATTGTTGTTTAGCACCTTCGTGAACCGCAATTACATCACCAGCTTTAACTTGAATAGATGCGATGTTTACACGACGACCATTCAAAGTAATGCTACGGTGACTTACTAACTGACGAGCTTCTGCACGTGTAGAACCAAAACCCATGCGATAAACAACGTTATCAAGACGGCTTTCAAGCAATTTCAACAAGTTCTCACCTGTTGCGCCTTTAACACGAGCTGCTTCTTTATAGTAGTTACTAAATTGACGTTCTAACACACCGTAAATACGACGGACTTTTTGTTTTTCACGTAATTGTAGTGAATACTCAGATTGCTTACCACCGCGTGCCTGACCATGTTGACCAGGTGCTTTGTTAGCTTTTTTAGTTTTGACGTCAAATGGTTTAACGCCAGATTTAAGTTGCAGGTCTGTCCCTTCGCGGCGAGAGAGTTTGCATTTTGGACCAATATAACGAGCCATGAATGTTTCTCCTTACACGCGACGTTTTTTAGGTGGACGGCAACCGTTGTGAGGAATTGGAGTCACATCGGTAATGCTGTTAATCTTATAACCCACTGCGCCTAATGCACGAACCGCAGACTCACGACCTGGACCAGGACCTTTTACAAGGACGTCCAGATTTTTCAAACCGTAATCTAAAGCTGCTTTACCAGCAACTTCAGCAGCTACCTGAGCAGCAAACGGAGTTGATTTACGTGAACCACGGAAGCCTTGTCCACCTGAGGTGGCCCAAGCCAATGCATTACCTTGACGATCAGTAATCGTAACAATGGTGTTATTAAAAGACGCGTGAATGTGTGCAACACCTTCAGAGACGGTACGAGTGACCTTCTTGCGTGTGCGAGTATCTTTAGCCATCTTTTAGCTTCCAGAAATCTTACTTTTTAATCGGTTTGCGCGGACCTTTACGGGTACGTGCGTTAGTTTTGGTGCGTTGACCACGGACAGGCAAGCTGCGACGATGGCGAAGGCCGCGGTAGCAACCCAAATCCATTAAACGTTTAATGTTCATGGAAATTTCGCGACGTAAGTCACCTTCGGTAGGAACCTTAGCAACTTCTGCACGAATCGCATCAAGCTGAGCATCGTCCAACTCACGGATCTTAGTAGTTTCAGTAATACCAACTGCAGCTAAGATATTCTTAGCAGTGTGGCGACCGATACCAAAGATGTAAGTGAGGGAGATAACAGCATGCTTGTTATCCGGAATGTTTACACCGGCAATACGAGCCATTCACTTTCTCCAAAAAGGCAGTAGAGATAATCAACCGCCCCACAAAAATCTTGAGGGGCGGATATTAACCCAATTCGCCTACTGAAATCAACAGGTCTTGATTAGATTAACCTTGACGCTGCTTATGACGAGGTTCTGCGCTACAAATTACGCGAATAACCCCATTACGACGGATAACTTTACAGCTACCACAAATTTTCTTTACAGAAGCTTGTACTTTCATGATGAAACCTCTAAGTGCGCTTATCCCTTAGGATGAGCAGTCGTTTTTCTCATTAATGTTTGATTATCATATTGATGAGATGTTAAATGCGCTTGTAGCTGAGCCATAAAGTCCATAACCACGACAACTACGATCAATAATGAGGTACCACCTAAATAGAATGGAATCCCAAAAGAGCTTTGTAGAATCATTGGCATTAAACAAATGACCGTAATATAAATCGCACCAATAAAAGTCAAACGATTAAGAATATGATCTAAGTAACGAGCAGTTTGCTCACCTGGGCGAATACCAGGCACATAAGCTCCGCTGCGTTTTAGATTTTCTGATACTTCCTTAGGGCTAAATACTAAAGCCGTATAAAAGTAACAGAAAAAGATAATTAACGCACCAAAGAGCACCAAATACAAAGGCTGTCCAGGCGACAATACTAAAGCTAAATCTTGTAAGCTGCTTTTAATAAAACCAGCATTTGGATCTGCACTTCCCACCCATTGACCAAGACTTGCTGGGAACAAGAGTAAAGAACTTGCAAAAATCGCAGGAATAACACCAGCCATATTAATTTTTAATGGCAAATGCGTCTGCTGTGCTGTAAATATACGACGACCTTGTTGCTTTTGCGCATAGTTTACTGGAATGCGACGTTGTGCTTTTTCAATAAACACAATAGCTGCCAATACACCTAAAGACAAAAGACCAAAGATTACAAGACCAATTAAACTTGTCTGACCATTATCTACAGAAGAAACTGATTGCATAATTAATTTAGGCAAACCAGCGACAATACCTGCAAAAATAATCATTGAGATACCGTTACCAATACCTCTTTCAGTGATTTGCTCACCTAGCCACATTAAGAACATAGTTCCAGCGACAAGTGAAGTTACTGCTGGGATATAAAATGCGAGACCAACTGATAGAGTAATACCCTGACCAATCAAACCTGCACACATACCAACTGCTTGAACCACTGCAAGCAACAATGTGCCCTGACGCGTATACTGATTAATTTTACGCTTACCTTGCTCACCTTCCTTTTTCAAGGCTTCAAGTGAGGGAATTACAGTAGACATTAACTGCACAATAATTGACGCAGAAATGTACGGCATAATCCCTAAAGCAAGAATAGACATTCGCTCTAAAGCACCGCCAGAAAACATATTGAATAGCCCAAGAATAGTTCCTTGGTTCGCATGAAATAAATTTTCTAACGCAGCATTATTAATGCCTGGTACTGGAATATGCGCTCCTAGTCGAAAGACCAGCAATGCACCGATTAGAAAACTCATCCGGCGAATAATTTCACGGTATTTCACATGAAATGGCTGACCTTTCATCATGTTGACATGACCTGAAGAACTAGGAGACATAGACACTCGAGATTACTCCTCGACTTTACCGCCAGCTGCTTCAATCGCAGCTTTAGCGCCTTTAGTCAATGCAACACCTTGAACAGTGAATGCACGAGTGATTTCACCAGAAAGTACGATACGAGCACGAATTTGGTCACGACGAACAACATTCGCAGCTTTCAAAGTTTCAAGGCTAACGATGTCGCCTTCAACTTTGCTTAACTCAGATAAACGTACTTCAGCAGTTTTTAAAGCGATTTGGCTAGTGAAACCGAATTTAGGTAAACGACGATAAATCGCAGTTTGACCGCCTTCAAAGCCTGGACGAACGCCACCACTTTTACGTGATTTTTGACCTTTGACACCACGGCCACCAGTCTTACCAACGCCAGAACCGATACCACGGCCTAAACGACGGTGTTCACGTTTTGCACCTTCTGCAGGCGCAAGTTCATTTAAACGCAGAGTCATGGCTTATTCCTCTACACTAACCATATAGTAGACTTTGTTGATCATACCGCGGTTAGAAGGCGTATCTTGCACTTCTACAGTATGACCAATACGACGCAGACCTAAACCTTGTAAGCAAAGCTTGTGATTTTTCAAGCGATGTGAAGAAGATTTAGTCTGGGTAACTTTAATCGTTTTCATGATTGATTACCCTTGAATTTCTTCTACTGATTTACCACGTTTCGCAGCGACTTTCTCAGGAGAAGTCATATCACGCAAACCTTTGAAAGTTGCGTTTACTACGTTTGCAGCATTAGTAGAACCATAACATTTAGCAAGTACGTTATGTACACCTGCAGCTTCTAGAACGGCACGCATAGCACCACCAGCGATTACGCCAGTACCTTCAGAAGCAGGTTGCATATATACACGGCTTGCACCATGACGAGCATTCACAGGGTGTTGTAAAGTAGTACCTGCAAGGTCTACAGTAATCATGTTGCGACGTGCAGCTTCAAGTGCTTTAGAAATAGCAGCTGGAACTTCACGAGCTTTACCACGACCAAAACCAACACGACCATTACCATCACCCACAACAGTTAATGCTGTGAAAGAGAAGATACGACCACCCTTAACAACTTTGGCTACACGATCAACGGCAACCAGCTTTTCAACAAGACCTTCGTTTTGTTCAACTTTAGCCATGATTAGAACTCCAAGCCGTTTTCACGAGCAGCATCAGCCAAGGCTTTGATACGACCATGATATTTAAAACCAGAACGGTCAAATGCAACTTTAGTTACACCAGCTGCTTTCGCACGCTCTGCGATTAAAGCGCCTACTTTAGTAGCCGCGTCTACATTACCTGTAGTACCGCTACGTAAAGATGCATCCAAAGTTGAAGCTTGCGCTAAAACTTTGCCACCATCTGCTGAAATAACTTGAGCATAGATGTGACGCGGAGTGCGGTTTACACACAAACGAGTCGCACCCAATGCACGAATGTGCAAGCGTGTGCTTTTCGCACGACGCAAACGGGATTGTTTCTTTTCGTTCATAAGAACCTCGCGCCTTATTTCTTCTTAGCTTCTTTACGAAGAATGACTTCATCCGAATAACGAACACCTTTACCTTTATATGGTTCAGGAGAACGATATGCACGGATTTCTGCCGCTACTTGACCTAACAACTGCTTGTTTGCTGATTTCAAAATGATTTCAGTAGCAGTTGGAGTTTCCGCTGTTACACCTTCAGGTAAAGCGTAGTCAATTGGGTGTGAAAAACCAAGGTTAAGGTTTACAACAGTACCTTTAACCGCAGCTTTATAACCAACACCAACTAGCTGCAACTTACGTTCGAAGCCTTCACTAACCCCTTTTACAAGGTTATTCAATACAGCGCGAGCAGTACCAGCTTGCATCCAAGCATCTTTCGATTCTTTAACTGGAGCAAGTTGAAGTTTACCTTCTTCCTGTTTTAGCTCGACCAGCGCATGCAGGTTGAAAGACAATGTACCTTTGCTGCCTTTCACTTCGACCTGCCGGCCGTTCTGAGTAACTGCTACACCATTAGGTACAGTTACTGGGGCTTTAGCCACACGAGACATGAGGAATCACCTATTAAGAAACAAAAGCAATAACTTCACCACCAACGCCCGCAGCACGTGCAGCGCGATCAGTCATGATGCCTTTGCTTGTAGAAACAATTGCAATACCTAAACCTTGCTTAACGCTTGGAAGTTTATCTTTACCACGGTATTGGCGAAGACCTGGACGGCTTACGCGTTTAACCATTTCGATAACTGGTTTGCCTTCGAAATATTTTAAAGTAATTGTCAAAGTAGATTTTGTCTCTTCTTGAGCAACTTCTACATTTGAAATATAACCTTCTTGTTGAAGTACGTTTGCAATTGCAACTTTCAACTTAGAAGAAGGCATAGAAACAGTTTGTTTCTTAGCCATTTGTGCGTTACGAACACGTGTTAGCATGTCGGCAACGGTATCTTGCATACTCATTTAGTCGCTCCTTACCAGCTTGCCTTAACAACGCCTGGTACATCACCCTGCATTACTGTGTCACGTAATTTGTTACGGCTTAAACCGAACTTACGGAAGTAACCATGAGGACGACCAGTTAAACCACAACGGTTACGAAGACGTACCGGAGATGCATTACGTGGCAATGCTTGTAACTTTAACATCGCTTCGAAACGCTCTTCTTCACTTGCATTTACGTTTGCAATCGTAGCTTTTAATTCAGCACGTTTTGCAGCGTATTTAGCAACTGTTTTTTCGCGTTTCAATTCGCGATTAATCATACCTTTCTTAGCCATATCGACCTCTTATTTGAACGGGAAGCCGAATGCACGCATAAGCGCACGGCCTTCGTCATCGGTGCGAGCAGTCGTAGTAATAGTAATATCCATACCACGAATACGATCAATCTTATCGAAATCGATTTCAGGGAAAACGATTTGCTCTTTCAAACCCATTGAGTAGTTACCACGACCATCAAATGATTTCGAAGAGAAACCACGGAAGTCACGGATACGAGGGATTGCGATTGAGATCAAACGGTCCAAGAATTCGTACATTTGGTCGCCACGTAAAGTAACTTTACAACCAATCGGCCAACCATCACGGATTTTGAAACCAGCGATAGATTTACGAGCAAGTGTAATTACTGGTTTTTGACCAGCAATTAATTGCATGTCGACTACAGCGCCATCTAATAATTTCTTATCAGTTGCAGCTGCGCCTACACCCATGTTTAGGGTAATTTTTGTGATGCGTGGAATTTCCATCACGTTCTTAATGCTAAGTTCTTCTTGTAACTTCGCTTTAAGTTCTTCGTTGTAACGTGCTTTAAGTCTGGCCATTGCCTTTTCAACCTATTACTTCGCTACCGCCACTGATTCACCATTTGATTTATAAACGCGAGTTTTCACGCCATCAATCACTTGGTAACCAACACGGTCAGCCTTCTGGGTTGTAGCATTTAAAATTGCCACGTTTGAAATATGAAGCGAAGCTTCTTGAGTAACGATACCGCCTTCAGCGCCAGTTACACGATTCGGCTTTTGATGCTTCTTCACTAAGTTAAGGCCTTCAACCTTAACGCGGTCTTCAGAAACAGACAATACAGTACCCTGTTTGCCTTTTTCTTTACCTGCGATCACGATAACTTGATCGCCTTTTTTAATCTTAGCCATGATTGCCTCTTATAGAACTTCAGGAGCCAATGAAATGATTTTCATGAACTGTTCAGTACGAAGTTCACGAGTCACTGGTCCGAAGATACGAGTAGCAATCGGAGCTTTGTTGTTGTTCAGGATAACTGCAGCATTATCATCAAAACGGATCACAGAACCATCTGGACGACGAATGCCGAATTTAGTACGAACTACAACCGCATTCATCACGTCACCTTTTTTAACACGTGCGCGTGGGATTGCTTCTTTTACAGTAACTTTAATAATGTCGCCAACAGAAGCATAACGACGATGTGAACCACCAAGTACTTTAATACATTGTACGCGGCGAGCACCACTGTTGTCTGCTACGTCGAGCATAGTTTCGGTTTGAATCATTGCCCTACTCCAAAACCGAGCATCACCGGTCACAATTTCGAAAGGCTCAAAGAGTACTCGAAATTGACCGATGATGCAACAAGAACGTCGAATTACTCAGCAGCTGCTTCAACTACTTCCACTAAAGTCCAAGCTTTAGTTTTAGAAATTGGGCGGCTTTCTTTAATGGTCACAACATCGCCAAGTTTAGCAACATTGTTCTCATCATGAGCGTGTAACTTAGTTGAACGGCGAATTGATTTGCCATACAACGGGTGTTGAACGCGGCGTTCGATAAGAACAACAATAGACTTGTCCATTTTGTCGCTTACTACTTTGCCGGTTAACGTGCGGACTGTTTTTTCACTCATTGTCCGTTCCCCTGTTTTTCGGTAAGGAGTGTCTTAATACGAGCAATTGTCTTACGAGCAACTTGCACTTCATGCGATTTACCCAACTGACCAGTTGCTTTCGCCATACGAAGACGGAATTGATTAAGCTGTTGCTCATCAAGCAAAGCTTTCAACTCTTCTACCGATTTTTCACGTAGATCTTTAGTTTTCATTACATTACCGTCCGAGTCACGATAGTGGTTTTAAACGGAAGTTTAGCAGCAGCTAAAGCAAATGCTTCACGCGCTAATTCTTCGTTCACACCTTCAATTTCGTACAGGATCTTACCTGGTTGGATCTGGCAAACCCAGTACTCCACGCTACCCTTACCTTTACCCATACGCACTTCAAGAGGCTTTTGAGTAATTGGTTTATCCGGGAATACGCGAATAAAGATTTTACCACCACGCTTAATACGGCGGCTAATAGTACGACGTGCAGCTTCAATCTGACGAGCAGTCATACGACCACGTTCAGTTGCTTTGATTGCAATCGAACCAAATGATACTGTACTACCACGATGCGCTAGACCAGTATTACGGCCTTTGTGCACCTTACGGAATTTGGTACGTTTAGGTTGCAACATGGATTATTCTCCCTTGTCAGCAGCACGGTCACCGCGACGACCACGACGCTCTTGACCTTCACCACGACCACGACCACGTTTAGCTGGACGATCTTCAGCAGGAGCAGGGTTCATGACTTGTTTCATGCCACCTAAAATCTCGCCACGGAAAATCCAAACTTTAACACCAATCGTACCGTAAGTTGTTTCTGCACGCATAGTTGCATAGTCAATGTCTGCACGTAGAGTATGTAAAGGTACACGACCTTCACGATACCATTCTGTACGAGCAATCTCTGCACCACCTAAACGGCCAGACACTTCAACTTTGATACCTTTAGCACCAGCACGCATAGTGTTTTGAACCGCACGCTTCATAGCACGACGGAACATTACACGCTTTTCTAATTGAGAAGCGATTGCTTCAGCAACTAAACGCGCATCTAAGTCTGGGCGATCAATTTCGTTGATACTTACTTGCGCTGGAACACCCATAATGCTGGTAAGTTCGCGCTGTAATTTCTCAATATCTTCGCCTTTTTTACCGATTACGATACCAGGACGAGCTGTGCTAATAGTTACTTTAGCAGCGCCTGATGGACGTTCGATAAGAATGTTGCTTACCATCGCATTCTTAAGTTTTTTAGTTAAAAACTCACGAACTTGAAGATCTTTAAGCAAGTATTCAGCGTATTGTTTCGGATTCGCATACCAGTTAGCGTTATGACGTTTCACAACACCTAGGCGGATACCGATTGGATGAACCTTCTGACCCATATCAAACCCCTACCTTAACGGTGATGTGACAAGTACGCTTAGTAATACGATCTGCACGGCCTTTAGCACGTGGCATAATACGTTTAAGGCTCATGCCTTCGTCAACGTAAATCGTAGATACTTTAAGATCGTCAACATCTAAACTGTTATTGTGTTCAGCGTTTGCAATCGCAGATTCCAATGCTTTTTTTACTAAAACAGCAGCTTTTTTATTGCTGAAGTTTAAGATATTTAAAGCATGCGCAACAGATTTGCCGCGAATAAGATCTGCAACCAAACGTGCTTTCTGTGCCGAGATAGCGGCACCGCGTAATTTAGCAGTTACTTCCATCATGACACCTATTAACGTTTAGATTTCTTGTCAACACCGTGACCACGATAGGTACGAGTTGGCGCGAATTCACCGAGTTTATGACCAACCATATGCTCAGTAACAATTACTGGAACGTGGTTACGACCATTATGAACAGAAATTGTTAAACCAACAAAATCTGGAAGGATCATCGAACGACGAGACCAAGTTTTAATCGGCTTGCGAGAGTTACTAGCAACAGCCGCTTCAACCTTAGCGAACAAGTGCGCATCGACGAATGGGCCTTTTTTCAGAGAACGAGGCATTAGTCAGATTCCTTTACTTGACGCGACGGTCGCGAATAATCATCTTAGTCGTACGCTTATTGGTACGTGTCTTGTACCCTTTAGCTTTTTGACCCCATGGGCTTACAGGTTGAATACCTTTGTTACGCCCTTCACCACCACCGTGCGGGTGATCAATCGGGTTCATCGCCATACCACGTACGGTAGGACGAACACCACGCCAGCGCGAAGCACCAGCTTTACCCAATGAACGAAGGTTGTTTTCTTGGTTAGAAACTTCACCAATTACAGCGCGGCATTCAACATGTACTTTACGCATTTCGCCTGAACGAAGACGAATAATTGCGTAAGAACCATCACGACCCAACAACTGAACAGAAGCACCAGCAGAACGCGCTAATTGCGCACCCTTACCAATTTTAAGTTCAACGTTATGAAGTGTAGAACCGATCGGCATATTACGAAGTGGCAAGCAGTTACCTGGACGAATTGGAGCATCGTTACCAGATTGTACTTTATCGCCAGCACGTAAGCCTTTAGGTGCGATGATATAACGACGCTCACCATCAGCATATTTCAACAAAGCAATATGTGCTGTACGGTTTGGATCGTATTCAATACGCTCTACAACAGCTGGGATGCTGTCTTTATTACGTTTGAAGTCAACGATACGGTAGTGTTGTTTATGACCACCACCAACGTGACGAGTAGTAATGTGACCGTTGTTATTACGACCACCAGTACGTTTTTTAGCTTCAACCAACGGTGCGTAAGGAGCGCCTTTGTGAAGATGGTCATGAACCACTTTCTCTACAAAGCGACGTCCTGGAGACGTTGGCTTACATTTTTGAATCGGCATAATTTTCGTCCTTATTCCGCTGCGCTTTCAGCGGTATCGCCCAAGTCAGCCATTTCAACATCTTGGCCAGCTTTCAGGGTGACGTATGCTTTTTTAACATCAGAACGGCGTCCCAATGTACGACCAAAGCGCTTAGTCTTACCTTTAGTAATAGTTGTGTTAACTTTAACAACTTCTACACCAAAAAGTTTTTCAACTGCTTTTTTGATTTCAAGTTTAGTAGCATTGATGTCTACTTTAAATACTTGAACACCAACAGTATCACCTAATACTTGTGCCTTTTCTGAGAAGACTGGTCCTTTTAGGACTTGATAGATACGTTCGTTGTTCATCCGAGTTCTACCTCAATTTTCTTAGCAGCAGCTACAGACATCACAACTTTATCAAACGCGATCAAGCTTACAGGATCGATTGCAGTTGCATCTACCACATCTACATGCGGAAGGTTGCGTGCTGCAAGATATAAGTTCTCATCTACAGCGTCAGTAACGATTAATGCACGAGCAGCATTTAAGTCGTTAAGCTTTGCAAGCAATTCTTTAGTTTTTGGAGCTGCAACTGCAAACTCTTCAACTAATACAAGACGATCTTGGCGAACAAGTTCAGCCAAGATACATTGCATTGCACCGCGGTACATCTTACGGTTTACTTTTTGAGACCAATCTTGTGGACGAGCAGCAAAAGTTTTACCACCGCCAACCCAGATAGGGCTACGAATAGAACCCGCACGAGCACGACCAGTACCTTTTTGACGGAATGGCTTTTTACCACCGCCAGAAACGTCTGCACGTGATTTCTGAGCACGAGTACCTTGACGACCACCTGCTAAGTAAGCAGTAACAACTTGGTGTACAAGAGCTTCGTTAAATTCACGTCCGAAAGCAACTTCAGACAATTCAACAGCAGAGCCGGAAACAGTTTTCAAATTCACGGTATTTCCCCTCAGGCCTTGATGGTAGGACGTACAATCACGTCACCGCCAGTTGCACCAGGAATTGCACCTTTAACAACTAAAACAGAACGTTCAGCGTCAATAGATACGATTTCAAGACCTTGTACTGTTACGCGTTCATCACCTAAGTGACCAGCCATTTTCTTGCCTTTGAACACGCGTCCAGGAGTCTGGTTTTGACCTGTAGAACCTAATACACGGTGAGAAACTGAGTTACCGTGAGTAGCGTCTTGAGTACGGAAGTTCCAACGTTTAACACCACCTTGGAAACCTTTACCTTTTGATTGACCAGTTACGTCAACAATTTGACCGACTGCGAACAAATCAACGCCAATAGTACCGCCAACTTCACGACCTTCAAGCTCAGCTTCAGTAACACGGAACTCTTTAACTAAACGACCAGCAGCAACACCAGCTTTCGCGAAGTGACCTTTCTGAGCGTTAGTTACGCGAGATTCGCGACGTTCACCAGTAGTTACTTGAACAGCTTGATAACCATCAGTTTCAAGTGTTTTGATTTGCGTAATGCGGTTTGGATCGACTTCGATGACTGTAACAGGTACAGAAACACCTGCATCTGTAAAGATGCGAGTCATACCACATTTGCGACCGACTAAACCAATAGCCATGTGCATAAACCTCTAAAAAAGCGGCCTAATTAACTTAGAAGTTAATCAACCGAAAGCCTTAACCCAAAGCGATCTGAACATCAACACCAGCCGCAAGATCTAATTTCATCAATGCATCAACAGTTTTATCTGTAGGTTGAACGATATCGATCAAACGTTTGTAGGTGCGGATTTCGTACTGGTCACGCGCATCTTTGTTAACGTGCGGTGAAGTAAGAACGTTGAAGCGTTCGATGCGAGTAGGCATCGGAATTGGACCACAAACTTGTGCGCCAGTACGCTTAGCGGTTTCTACGATCTCTTGAGCAGATTGATCAATCAGACGATGATCAAAAGACTTCAAACGGATACGAATTCTCTGGTTAGACATACCAGTAAACTCCAAGCCAAACATATAAAGAATCACCCTTGACGCATCTCACCCATTGGTAAGTGTCAAAGGCAGTGAAAATCACTAAGGTCATGATCGATGCCACGACTGTAATGCACATTTACTACTTTCTTCGCAGTAAATGCCCCTCCTTTTGAGGGTCGCCCATTATAACGATTGTTTAAGTCTTATGCAATTCTCTTTTTCTATTTTTTGCTCAAAACCTGCTTTAACTGAGCATTGACAACTCATCTATGCATTTATGACAAATTCAATTGCTTTATTTAAGAGTTGATTGCCTTGTTCAAATTTTTGCGCTTCCGAATAGTGTAGTTCTCTCGGAGATTGAACATATTCTCCATTAAAAATAGATAGCTCTTCTTCATTTTCCAGCAAGAGTTCTAATGTCGCTGGTGTCATTTCCGGATGAAATTGGAAGCCCAATACATTCTTTCCAATCTGGTACATCTGATTACGACATGCCGCGCTCTCAGCTAAGTGTATAGCCCCTTTAGGTATTTCAAAAGTTTCACTATGCCACTGCATCACCTTTATCTTTTCAGGTAAAGGAAAGCTGTCTTGAGGTAAATTTGCTACTCTTTGAACTGTCGACCAGCCAAGTTCCTGATAGCGGTTTCGACTGACTGCGGCCCCAAGTGCATTAGCAATTAGCTGCCCACCCAAACAGAGACCTATAGCAGGCTTTCCTGCTGCTAAATAACGACGCAACCATCTTTTCTCTATCTTAAGCCATGGATAATTCGCTTCATCATTTACACTCATGGTGCCACCCATGACTAATAATAAGTCAACCTCATCAATTTGTGGTAAAGCTTCTATTTCAAGTGACCGATCAACCGGAAGTGCAAAAAACTCCGTAGAACTAATAGTCGCGTGGTGGGCTTTTAAAAATGAATAACAACTCCCAAAACCCTCACCCGCGATATGTTGAAAATAATGAACTCTTAAATGCGACTTCATGCGCTTAAACCTATTGTTGTTAGAATGTTGTAGTGGTCTTTGCAAAAATAAAGCCAAGTTTTTGTTTTATAGGTCTACTGTAACGAAACGTCTTACAAAACTTTATAAATCTAGCGAAGAATTTAAATTTCTCTTAATCTAACTTTATCATTTAAAACATAACGCACTATGAAAAAGCATAACGATTTCCAGACTCGTCTCATTCATGCCCTAAGAAAGGCTCCGCAATTCATTGAAACAGTGCAACCTCCCCTATTTCGCGCATCAACTATTATTTTCAAATCAACTTCGCACCTTTTTGATCGTCACTGGACTGATAAGTATGACTATAGCTATGGAACACATGGCACTCCTACCACATTCACCTTAGGCGACAATATTGCGCAAATTGAAGGTGGCTTGCATTGTTTACTTGCACCGAGTGGCTTATCCGCAATTAATATTGTGAACTCAGCATTTTTAAGCACTAATGACGAAGTATGGGTTCCAGACAATATTTACGGTCCAAATCTAGAACATTTAATTTATCTACAAAGTCAATATGGCATTATTGTTAAAGTATATAACCCCATTGACGCTGCAAGTTTTCAACCCACCGAAAGAAGTAAACTATTATGGTTAGAAGCTGCAGGTTCGGTTACTTTAGAGTTTCCTGATCTTAAAAATCTAGTCAAAAAAGCTAAAAAAAATGGTGTATTGACTGCTCTAGATAACACCTGGGGAGCGGGGCTTGCGTTTAATGCTTTTAATTTTTCTAATGAACATCTATCTGTTGATTTAACCGTTCACGCACTAACCAAATATCCAAGTGGTGGTGGTGACATTTTAATGGGTAGCATTGTAACTCGTGATGAGAAACTTCATCACCGCTTATTCCGTACGCATGCTATTTTGGGCATCGCAATCTCTGGAGATGATGCAGCTCAAGTTCAACGCAGCCTTGCTCATATGTCTTTACGCTATGAACAACAGTCAGCCAATGCTCACACTCTACTTAAATGGCTAAAGAACCGGCCTCAATTTGCACAAGTTCTACACCCAAGTGATGAATCCTCACCAGGCCATCAATATTGGCAAGAAATCTGCATAGACGGTCAAAGTGCTGGCTTAGTGAGTGTTATTTTTAAACCTGAATATGACATTACAGCAGTACGTCGTTTCTGCGATGCATTAGAGTTATTTAAGCTCGGCTTTAGCTGGGGTGGACCCGTTAGCCTGATTATGCTTTATGATTTAAAAATGATGAGAAAACTTGAGAATACACATTTACAACAAGGATTATTGGTTCGATTCTGTATAGGACTAGAAGATCCGCAAGATTTGATACAAGATATCGAAAATGCACTGAAACAACTGTAAAACGACAAGATTATAGTGACTCAAACCATAGGATAAAAATATATGGGTACACCGATTGTTATTGCTAAAAATATTAAGGACACATCAAAAGAAATTGTTTTACTTCCCCAGTTTGCTAACCGTCATGGACTTATTGCAGGCGCGACAGGTACAGGTAAAACAGTTACGTTAAAAGTTCTAGCAGAGAGTTTCTCTCGAATCGGTGTGCCGGTATTTCTTGCCGATGCTAAAGGCGATGTTTCGAGTCTTGCAAAAGCTGGTGAAGCTTCGGATAAATTTAATGAACGCTTAAAACTTTTACAAATTGATAGTGTTCCATTCTCAGCGAATCCAGTTGTTTTTTGGGATTTATTTGGTCAGCAAGGTCATCCTATCCGAACCACCATTTCTGAAATTGGGCCAATTTTATTAGCACGCATACTAAACTTAAATGATACCCAAGAAGGTGTTTTATCTGCTGTATTCCGTATTGCAGATGACCAAGGTTTACTTTTAGTCGATTTTAAAGACTTAAAAGCCATGATCACTTTTGTGAGTGAACATGCAGCTGAATTTAAAGCTGAATATGGCAATTTATCTCCAGCAAGCCTAGGCGCTATTCAGCGCAATTTATTAGCACTTGCCGACCAAGGTGGAGAACAGTTCTTTGGGGAACCAGCTTTAAATATTCTGGATTTTATCCAAACCGATGCAAACGGACACGGTTATATCAATATTCTTGCTGCTGACAAGCTCATGAATACACCTAAGTTATATGCCACTTTCCTCTTATGGATGCTTTCAGAGTTATTTGAACAGCTACCAGAAGTGGGGGATATGGATAAGCCTAAACTCGTGTTTTTCTTTGATGAAGCTCACTTGTTATTTGATAATGCCAGCCAAGCTCTACAAGACAAAATTGAACAAGTGGTACGTTTAATCCGCTCCAAAGGGGTGGGTATCTACTTTATTACTCAAAACCCACTCGATTTACCCGAAAGCGTTCTTGGTCAACTTGGTAATCGCGTTCAACATGCATTACGTGCATTCACCCCTAAAGATCAAAAAGCTGTAAAAACCGCAGCAGACACTTTCCGTGCTAATCCCGAGTTTAAAGTTGATGAAGCTATTACCCAACTTGGTGTTGGTGAGGCACTCATTAGCTGTCTAGATGAGCAAGGTACACCACAGATTGTAGAACGTGGTTGGGTTATGCCTCCGTACTCTGCATTTACACCGATCACTCCAGAAGAGCGTCAGACTTTAATCTCGCAAAGTATTATTGCTGGGGTTTATGAACAAGCTGTAGATCGTGATAGTGCCTATGAAATGCTACAGAATAAAGTTGCTGAACGCGAACAACAGCAGCAAGACGCCGAACTTGCAAAACAACAAGCTAAAGAACAAGAAACTTTAGCAAAACAGCAAGCTAAAGAGCAGGAACGTTTGGCACGTGAGCAATTAAAAGAGGAAGAAAGAGCAGCCCGTGAACGAGCTAAACTCACACAAGACATTGTGGGAACTTTTGCCAAAAGTGCTGCACGCAGTTTAGGAGGAAGTACCGGCCAAAAACTCGTAAGGGGCTTGCTCGGCTCTTTATTTGGTAAATAAAAATATTAAAAAAATTGCTTTAATTTTAGGGGATTTTATATCCCCTAATTTTTTTATGGTTTTTTATAAAAAGTTATTGCCATTAATTTTTTAAAGATGTATTTTAAATACATCTTATATAGCCAGATAAATAAGGTCTAGCCATGACTCCACAACAAATTGAACTTGTTAAATCTACTGTACCGGTTTTACGTGAACACGGCGTTACGCTGACTACATACTTTTATAAGCGCATGCTTAATAACAATCCCGAGTTAAAAAATGTTTTTAATTTAGATGACCAAACCAGCTTACGTCAGCCACGTGCTCTTGCAGCTGCTGTGCTTGCTTATGCAGAAAATATTGAGAACCCTACTGTTCTAGCTAAAGCGGTAGAACGCATCACCACTAAACACGTGAGCTTAGATATTCAACCAGACCAATATGCAATTGTTGGGGACAACTTGCTTCATTCAATTAGTGAAGTACTTAACGTGCCATTCGAATCAGAGCTTATTGAAGCGTGGAAACAAGCATACTTACAGTTGGCTGATATCTTGATTGGTGTTGAAAAACAAAAATATGAACAACTTGAAAGCTTAAAAGGTGGATGGGCTGGCTGGCGTTCATTTGAAATTACTCAAATTGATCCTTTGGAATCTGGCAAACGCTTCACTTTAAAAGCAACTGACCATGAAGACGTACTGACTAGCCCAGCAAATGCCTTTATTTCAGTTAAAGTACAAGTTCCCGAACAACAACTTGAACAACCAAAAGCGTTTAAATTTACTGAAGCTCAAGAGGATAACTCATATCATTTTGAAGTGCAGCCTGAAGAAAATCATACTGAGTTTTCGGTTGCTAATATTTTACTTGAGCATTATAGAGTGGGTGATCAAGTACAGGTTTCAGCCCCTTTAACGCTGTAATGTAAAAACCTCTTGCCTGAAAGTTTTCTTATTTAGACTTTCAGGCTAAGATGATCATCCTTTTAATCTCTTCCATTTTTGGTGATCATGCAGCTTAATAAATTTACCGATTATGCATTACGACTCTTAATGTATGTTGCACGCCCAAGTGATGCACCCTACACGATTGCAGAAATCGCGAAAGATTTGCATGTTTCACAAAACCATCTAGTTAAAGTTGTTCACTTCATGGGCAAGCAGGAATGGATTATTACCATTCGTGGAAAAGGCGGAGGAATTCGCTTAAATCCAGATGCACTTAACTCAAATTTAGGTTCAATTGTTCGAATATTACAGGGCGACAATCAAATCGTTGAATGTAATACGCCACCTTGCGTATTACGTAGTCACTGTGGTTTAAAAGGTATTTTAGATCAGGCTTTAGAAAGCTTTTATCAAAGCCTAGATCAATACACACTCGGAGAAGTTTTGCAGCAATCAAAATCTGCTCCTGCCAACTCCCCTATTGCATTTTTACAAATCTAAGTTCTACTGATTTTAATAAGTCGACTTATTGAAAATTAGCAAGAATACCCAAGCTCCTTTATACTAGGCGCGAGCCCTCTCATTTAAAAAGTTATTTTTTATGCGTCGTAGTGAAAAATCGAAAGACACCAAAGCCAGACTCGCACCCAAGCAAAAGATCAGCTATGAAAAGAAACCAGATCCAGCGATCACGGCATATGCTGTGCAATCACTCAACTGGTTACGCCAAGCTGAGTTTCTAATGAGTGCACCTAAATTGGCACTTTGTGTTGAAGATAGTGGCTACGAGATCGCTTTTGCAGGACGCTCAAATGCCGGTAAGTCCAGTGCTATCAATGCCTTAACTAACAAAAAACAGCTAGCGCGCGCCTCTAAAAAACCTGGCCGTACTCAGATGATTAACTTCTTTAGTCTAGGCAACCCCGATCAACGTTTAGTCGATCTTCCTGGCTATGGCTATGCAGCCGTACCTGAAGATATGAAACGAGTATGGCAAAAAGAATTAGAGAACTATTTAATCCATCGTAAAAGCTTACAAGGCTTAGTATTACTGATGGATATTCGCCATCCTCTACAGCATTTCGACATGATGATGCTAGAGTGGGCTTATTCACGTCATCTTTTTGTTCATATTCTCTTAACGAAAGCAGACAAACTTAATCGTGGCCCTGCAAACAAAGTGCTATTAGAAGTTAAGCAACAACTGAAAAAAATGAAGCTTGATTTCTCGATTCAACTTTTCTCATCACTTAATAAATTAGGTTTAGAAGAGCTAGCAAGTGTTATGGCTGGACGCCTGCATTTTACGCTTGATCAAGAGCCGGAATTTGACGTTGACGCGATCCCTGAAGCATCAGATGAGGATACTGAAGAGTAAATCGTCAAAACAGATACAATTTCTTTATTAAATTTATTTTCAAATTGGCCCCTATTGCTAAACACAAATGTAGGGGCTTTTTTTATACTCGTTATAACTTCATCGAGTTAAAAATCAGGACTAAATGATGAAATTGTTATCTTTTTTGAAGAACAAGGCTTTAGGTTCTTCTATTGACTATAAAATTCTTCCACGTAAAGTAAAATTTGACTGGAAAGATACCCCTGTTGACTGGATTCCAAATCAGCCTTTCGCAAGTTATTTTATTAATGAAATTAATAACATCTTACCTGCTGGAGAATTTTGGTTTTGCCGTTTGTACAATAAAGTTTTACCGCAAATTAAAGACGAAAAACTTAAACAGGATGTACAAGCATTTATCCGTCAAGAAGCTATGCATGCCAATGCGCATACTTCTGCCAATAAAGAATATTTAAGCGCACGTAATATTGATATCCAGCGAAATCTGGACATTATGAATTATCTATTTACCACTGCCTTAGCAGATAAACCATTCGACAAAGAAGTCCCTCAATTTCTACAAGGGCAATGGGACCTTTTCCGTTTAGGCGTTATTGCAACTGTTGAGCATATGACCTGTGTATTAGGGAAATATGCACTCTATAACGAGCGTTGGGAAGAATTAGGCGCTGACCCTGAAATGGTCGATCTGGTTAAATGGCATGGTTCAGAAGAAATTGAACACCGTACCGTTGCTTTTGATTTATATCGCCATTTGGGTGGTGGATATATTCCACGCTACTATTTAAGCCTTGCAGTGATTGTACTGGTGCTTGGATTATGGGTAGATGGCGCTGCACATATTATGAAACAAGATCCACGTTTTGCTGATGCTGCTAAATCTAGATTTTTCCCAGTATGGGTTGCTGTAGAGTGGTATAAAATTAGCAGAAAAGATAATCAGGTTTTACCAAACCCAATCTGGCTTATTGCTCAACAAATTGATTACCTCATGCCTTGGTATGATCCAGTTAAAGAAGGCAGCACTGAAGATGCGGTAAGTTATTTATCGCAATCTCCAGCAGCAAAAAGAGCCGAGTTACAAGCGGCTTAAAAATAAAAAAGCAGGATTTAAAATCCTGCTTTTTTATTTAGGAGATTAGACACTGATATCTTTATCTTTTGTATAACGGTCGACAACCACACTAATCATCATATCACCCTGCACATTTACCACTGTTCTTACCGTATCCAATAGACGATCAATCGGAAGTAAAATTGCAATTGCTTCAGCCGGTAAACCTACAGACTGTAAAACCATAATCATGGTAACCATACCAGCACTTGGAATTCCAGGGGCCCCTAGTGATGCAATCATTGCTGTTAAACACACAATAATTTGTTGTGTCAGGTTTAAGTCTAGCCCCACCAAATTTGCGACAAATAATGCAGCGGCTGCTTCATATAGTGCAGTGCCATCCATATTAAGCTGTGTACCTAAAGGAATTACAAAACCAGCTGTTTGCGGACGAACACCTAAGTTTTCCTGTGCGCATTTCATACTAAGTGGCATCGTGGCAGAACTAGAGCTGGTTGCAAATGCTGTAATTAGCGCTGTACGTGTTCCTTTGAAAAAAGCCCAAGGACTCATGCGGCCAAAAATCCAAAGTAGTAACGGTAAAACAACAGCACCATGAAAAATGGTAGTCCCTGTCACTACAACAGCAAACTCAGCCAAACGACTTAAAACTGAAATATCTTCGGTTGCCATTAATTTTGCTAATAAAGCAAAAATACCCAAAGGTGCTAGCTTCATTACCCAGCCGACTAGCATCATCATCATTTCAAAAAATTGATGACTTAATAAGCGAATACTTTTAAAACGCTCACCGCCATGGACTAAAGCAACACCAACAAATAGTGCAAACACCACAACAGCTAAAACGTTACCATCGCTGAATGCTTTAAATGGGTTAATTAATGTATTTTGAATAAAATTGGTGAAAAAACTTGCAGGGTTTAAACTATCTGGTGCCTGATAGTTTTGCATAGACGTTTGGAAAATAGAGATATCTATACCACGTCCTACTTCAAATAGATGAGCACAACTTATACCTAAAATTAAAGCTAGTGTTGTTGTGGTCAAACAACATAAAAAGGTAATTTTCCAGACTGGACCTAACTGCCCTCCCGCCTGCAAATTAGAGACACCCACAACAATCGAGCTAAAAATTAAAGGCACCAACAACATTTTAAGTAGCCCAATAAAGACACTACTTAATATACCCAGCCCATATAAACTATGTTTTACAAACGCAGTATCGGGATACAACGTTAATAAGAAACCAAAGGCTAAGCCTAAAATGGCAGCAATAAGAATTTGTGTGTTTAAGTTCATATCAGCATTATTTTTTTCAGTTGGCAATCCTTTTGCAAATATGACATGAGCTCGCTTTTCATACGAGCAATTTTTTGTCACATCGTTTCAATTAAAAATAAAAAAGCCATCTGATGAGATGGCTTTATAAATGAGTTTATTGCGTTTCAATTTCCCGCAAACGAATTAAACCCTCTTGCACGGTACTGCATACAAGTTGGCCATTTTGCCACATACGTCCAAAGTTCAAACCGCGAGAAGCTGCGCTAACGGTTGCCTCCATATCGTAAAGCATCCATTCATCAGCACGCAGCGGGCGGTGAAAATAGATGGCATGATCAATACTCGCACACTGTAAACTTGGAGAAATATAACTGAGCCCATGCGGTCTCAAAGCAGTTGTCATTAAAGTAAAGTCTGAATAAAACGCAACAATCGCTTGATGGAGGGCAATATCATCTAATTGTTTTGGAATACGGTCATGTGTGCGGATATAGTGTGCATTATACGGCGCTTCAGGTTGAGGCTGAAACGGATTTACCGGATCAATTGGGCGGATTTCTACATGGCGCTCACGCATGAAACTAGCACGAACATTTTCAGGTACGAAATTTAAAATACCTTCTTTGAGCTCATTTTCAGATTTAAGAGTCTCTGGTGCAGGATACTCTGGTTCTTGATGTTGATAGTTCAAGCCTTCTTCGGGGTTAGCAAAAGAAACCATCGCAGAAAAGATAACTCGTCCGTGTTGAATGGCACGAACCTGACGGCTTACGAAACTCTTCCCATCACGTAAACGGTCTACTTCATAGATAATTGGGGCATTAATATCGCCACCATATAAAAAATATGCATGCAAAGAATGCGCTGGGCGATCGGTTGTATAAGATGCCGCACGTAAAGCCTGACCCAAAACCTGCCCACCAAAGACACGTTTACCGACAAGATTACGGCTTATGCCACGGTAAATATTTTCTTCTAGCTTTTCTAAAGTAAGAAGATCGACAAGTTCTTGGGTTAACGCATTCATGAGAGATACCTTCATATTTCAGGTAAAAAATCGTATTAAAGTACAGATGTGTAGAATCTATTGTGCCATAAAAAACTATTTGAACATGGAACAATCAGTCAACTTCTGACGAACATTGCTCATATAACAGCTAAAAATACGATTTTTAACGATAAAATATGCCAAAAGCATTATAATTTATAAGAAAGTAGCATATTGTTTTTTTTAATAAATGCCGCAAAATAATTACCCTCTGCATTTGGTGCTGGGATTTGTCTTTAAGAAGTAGGAGTTCTTATGTCCAAGAGTGGGTTTGGTCAAATGTATCGTCGGCTTTCGAGTAAACTACTTGACCTCGTGGTAACACCACATGTTCTTGGGGAAGTTCCTACTGAACCAGTACCAGAAACAACAGAAGCAGAAGCAAAAACTGACCGCCAAAAAGTGGTTTGTTACGTCTTACAAAACCACTCTCGAAGCAATGCTTTAGTGGTTGATGGAGAAACGCGTCGTTTAAATTTAAAACCTGCGTTAGACCCACTCATTGTGGGTACTCATCAGGAAAAAGCATCAGTTTTATTTTTACAGCACAATGATGAAAATAATTTACTGAATCCGCCTCCTCATGCTTTTCCACCGCGTTTAATAAAACTGATTGAAGTTTTACAAGAAAACCCTGAACTTGATATAGAGCTTGTTCCGGTTACAGTTTTATGGGGCCGTTCGCCAGATAAAGAAGATTCTTGGTTTAAATTATTATTTTCAGACACATGGGCAACACCAAGCACAGTTAAGCAGCTGGTTAATATTGGTTTGCATGGCCGTCAGTCTTATTTAGAATTTCATGAACCACAATCGCTACGTGAATTGGTTGAATATGCACAGCAGCATTATCCAAATCTTTCACCAGCAACTTATATTGTAAGTACGTTAAATGATTATTTAGACCGTCAGCGTGAAGTCGTGTTAGGCCCCGATTTGTCGGATCGCCGCAATGTCATGCAATCGGTTGTTAAATCTCGTGATGTGCAAGAAGCAATCCGCCGTGAAAGTATTCGCGGAAAAGTGAGCATGCTTGAAGCTGAACGCCGTGCGATTGGCTATGTGAATGAAATCGTATCGGATTATTCACACTCAGCAGTGCGCTTTGCCGATCTTGCCTTAACACGCCTATGGACCCAGCTTTATGACGGCGTAGAAGTACATAACTTTAGTACCGTTCGTGAATTAGCAAAAGACTATGAAGTTGTCTACACACCTTGCCACCGCAGTCACATTGACTATTTACTATTGTCATATGTGATCTATAAACGTGGTTTGATGGTTCCGTATATTGCTGCAGGTGATAACTTAAACCTACCTTTTGTTGGTCAACTTTTACGTGGAGGCGGTGCATTTTTTATTCGCCGCTCTTTCCGTGGAAATGGGCTCTACACTACTGTATTTAAAGAATATCTATATAGTATTTTGTCACGCAACACGCCACTTGAATACTTTATTGAAGGTGGACGTTCACGTACTGGACGTTTATTACCGCCTAAAACCGGTATGCTTGCCATGACAGTTCACAGCCATTTACGTGGCCGTGCTAAACCGATCGTTTTCTTACCAACTTATATTGGTTATGAACGACTCATGGAAGGCTCAACTTACGTAGGCGAAATGCAAGGTAAGCCAAAAGAAGCCGAATCTATTTTTGGTATTGTGAAAACCTTACGAAAAATTGAGCGTATTTTTGGTAAAGTCCACGTGAACTTTGGTGAACCTGTTTTCCTTGATGATCTGCTTAAGCAACATAATGCAGAAAACGTTTACATTGAGAAAAATGACGACCCAATCCCTCAAGCCGTTTCAGATGCAGTAAATAGCTCTGCACATGCAATTTTAGAAAATATTAACCGAGCGGTGGTGATTAACCCTGTTTCTTTACTTTCTATTATTTTGCTTGCAACTCCAAAGCATACGCTTGATGAAGAAATTTGTATTAAGCAGCTAGAAGCTTACCGCAACTTGGCATCAAACTTCCCATATGACCAACGTATGGAAGTAACACCACTTTCTGGTAAAGAAATTATTGCGTATGGTTTAAAGCTTAAACTCATTAAACGCGTTCAGCATGCGCTTGGCGATATTATTGCGATTGAAGATAATCAAGCTGTTCTTTTGACTTACTTCCGTAATAACATCTTGCACGCTTTTGTTTTACCTTCTCTAGTAGCATCACTTGTTGAGCATAATGGAAAAATCAGTCGTTCAGATTTAACCAATGTCATCTATACGCTCTATCCATTCTTGAAAGCTGAGTTATTCCTTAAATGGAAGAGCAGCGAGCTTAAAGCACAAGTTGAGCAATATGCAGATGCTCTAGTTCAATCTAACCTTATTCAACAAGACGATGAAGGTAACTTGATTAGCTCTGCGCCAAATACAGAAGAGCATAATCAGCTTGTTGTTTTAGCAACGCCAGTTAAGCAAAGTCTTGAGCGCTACTACATGACACTTGCGCTCATTACTCAACGTGGTTCTGGTAATATTTCTGCTAAACAAGTTGAAGAATTAAGTCATTTATTAGGGCAACGTTTATCAGTTCTCTATGAATTTAATTCGCCAGAGTTCTTCGACAAAGCTTTATTCCAAAGCTTCTTAAAAGTACTTACGCAGCAAAATTACATTCGTACCAATGACCAAGGCCAAATTGAGTTTGATGACAACTTCCGTCAAATGGCTGCTGGCGCACAGTTGGTGCTTGATGAAGTAACCTTGCAAATGTTGCAGCATATCACCACCTTTACTGACGAAGAATTGAAAGATGCTCTTGAAGCAATGGCATCTCAACAAGCTAAACGCCGTTTAAAACGCAAAAAAGCTTAATGTCTTCAGTCAAAATAAAAGGCAACTTCGGTTGCCTTTTATTTTATTAGCGAATTGGACATTCAAAATAACGTGGATCATCCATACAACGTAAGCGCTTCATAAGCTGAACGAAATAAGCATCGTAATAACCTGAAAGAACGTACTGATTACGTATTTTGGCAACCATTACGTCATAACTTTGCTTCTCATAAAAAGAGACATCTACCCAATAATAAGCAGGTAAATGATTTTCCCATTGTGTCGCACGATTCGTCAGCAATTGGCTATTTTGAACGAACCATCCTCGAATTTTCCGGCCAAAATTAGCAGGATAAGCTTGCGGCTTAATAATTAAATTGACGCCGAAATATGCCAACGGAAAATTGATGACTTGAGTATCCGGCCCAAATTCTTTTTGTAAGTTATATGGCAATAAACCATACACGGGGGCAGCAATAATATCGATTTTATTTTGCTTAAACTGCGCAATCGCGTTAGATAAATCGACATAGACTGGCTGAGCACCTACACTCCGTACCAGTGCTTGCTGTGGTGGATTGTTAGGTAGCACCCCAATACGCTGATTTCTTAATTGAGCGACTCTAGAGAGGTTCTTATTTTTTAGAACCATGTAAGCAGTTCCAATTGGAATCATTCCTATAGCTTCATAATTCTTAGAAACCAGCCTTTTCTCAATTGTAGGGTGATTTAAAAGCTGCAAAAAGCTTTTGGCCGTACGGTTATTAGGAATAAGCCCTATACCTGCAGTACTTCCCATAAACTGGTTATAACGATAAGTATTAAAATTAGATGCCGCTAAACCTGAACATTTCCCATCATCAAAAGCTTGTATGGCCTGCTGTTCTTTTTGATAGGTAACTACTTTAAATTTGACTTGATATTGCTGGGCATATAGCCGAATGTCATTTAAACGGCGAGTAATATCCCCTTGGGACCCGATAGGATCATAGGCACACCACACCTGATCCTCAGCCCAACTCGCAACAGCTGTTATGCTCAAGATAAGAGCTAAACAAATTTTTTTCACTTTCAACCTTTTTATCTTTATCGGCAATTTGACTGCCTCATCAGGTATTTATGTTCTTATTTAAAGTTTAATCAAAATTTCATTTAGTGCTATGAACATTTAAACATAATAAATAGTCATTAAAGCAAATCGGATGTTCTAACTGAAAACCTGTTGTAGATAAATGTCTTGCATAAATTCTTTTACCTGAAATTTGGTTTGATTCTAAAGTTAATTCTGGCAATCCCAATTGTTTTTGAAACCACACAATAATTTCATGCAAAGGCAATGGTTGATTATTAGTCACAATATAGCTTGCTTGATGACTTTCGTAATCAGCCATAAAAGCCAAAAATCTTGCTAAATCATCAATATGTATTCGATTGCTATAATGTATATTTGGATAACTTTGATGATTTTCAGCCATTTTCTTTAAGCGGGCAATAGAAGTTCCATAAATACCTGTAGGACGAACAATTACAGATTGAGTTGGATAATATTTTTGCCAGAGTAACTCCATATTACGCAATATATGGCCTTGTGCATCATTTGGATGAATTTCACTAAAATCATCAATGATCTCCCCTGCATTTTCACCATACACCCGCGTAGAAGAGACAACAATTATTTTTTTTACTGGATGTATTTTTAATGCTTCTCGAATCGGTTCAATACTATCTACATAAGTATGTTGATAGCCCTCAACCGTACTCTCGTTTGGAGAAAGTAAAATATATACGACATCCACAGGTTCAATTTTACTTAAATCGAGCGAAAAAATATCCTGAACAAGATGTGTTGCGTAACTATCCGTTTTTACACTACGGCTGATTGTGGTAATTTGATGTTCTTTCTCAAATAGTTGTTTAGCAACACGCTGAGATGTTTTACCATAACCGATAAATAATATATGCATAGAAAACTCGTTGAGGGGACATGACTTCAGTCCATCAGTTACAAGGCGTTGGATCGGCTTCAGCAGCCCTACTCGAAAAACTAAATATTTTTACCACAGATGATTTATTGTTTCATCTGCCACGTGATTATGAAGACCGCAGTACGATTATTCCAATGAATCAACTTGTGGTTGGGCGGAGCTATTTACTCGAAGGAGAAGTCAAATCAATTGATTTCCCTCCGGGAAAGCGAAAATCTATGGCAGCCTTGGTGCAAGATGAATTCGGTAAAGTCACCTTACGCTTTTATCATATTTATAAAAACCTGACTGATAAAATAAAACCCGGTCATCGCTTACGTATTTTTGGTGAAGTCCGTGTGGGTGCCCGCGGCCTTGAGATGTATCATCCCGAAATTCAGCTCATTCATGAACATACGCCTCTACCAAAAACTCAGCTTACAGCAATTTATCCAAGTACCGATGGGTTAACTCAACCCAAATTACGCGAATACGTTAAACAAGCTTTAAAACATCATAGTGATGCCCTACCAGAGCTACTCCCAAAGCAATATACCAATGGCTATGCGCTTAAAGAGGCTTTGTATTACATTCATGAGCCTCCTGTGGATGCCAACATGCTGCAATTGGCCCAAGGCTCGCACCCTGCACAGCAACGGCTTATTTTTGAAGAGTTGGTTGCACACCAAATTAGTTTACTTAATCGCCGTGCTTATATTCGTCAAATTGCGTCACCTGCTTTTTCAAGCAGTAAAGTATTAGCTAAAAAACTATTAGAAGCTTTACCATTTCAAATGACCAATGCACAAAAACGTGTATCTAAAGAAATTTTAAATGACTTAAAACAACACCAACCTATGCTACGTCTAGTACAAGGCGACGTAGGGGCTGGAAAGACCCTAGTTGCAGCTGTAGCCGCTTGCCATGCTTTAGAAGCAGATTGGCAGGTTGCATTAATGGCTCCGACTGAAATTCTTGCAGAACAACATTATTTAAACTTTAAACGTTGGTTTGAACCATTAGGTATTACTGTTGCATGGTTATCCGGTAAACAAAAAGGTAAAGCCCGTGCCCAAGCAGAGCAGCAAATTAAAGAAGGCCACGCGGAACTTATTGTCGGTACACATGCCTTATTTCAAGATAATGTTGGCTTCGCTAAATTAGGGCTAGTGATTATTGATGAACAACATCGTTTTGGTGTAGACCAACGTTTAGCTTTACGCAATAAAGGTGCTGAGCAGTTCACCCCACATCAACTCGTGATGACAGCCACTCCGATTCCAAGAACTCTAGCAATGAGTGCTTATGGTGATTTAGACACATCTATAATTGATGAGTTACCTCCAGGCCGTACCCCAATTCAAACAGTTACGATTCCTCTTGATCGTCGAGAGGAAGTGCTTCAACGTATTGCTTCGAATTGTAGAGATGGGAAACAGGCGTATTGGGTATGCACATTGGTTGAGCAGTCTGAGACTTTAGATGCTCAAGCAGCAGAAGCAACTTACCAAGAGATGAAAGAACGCTTTCCTGAGCTCAACATTGGCTTGGTGCATGGCAAAATGAAAGCCGATGAAAAGCAAGCCGTCATGCAAGCATTTAAAAATAATGAGTTACAGCTTCTTATCGCAACGACAGTGATTGAAGTTGGAGTAGACGTTCCTAACTCTTCTATTATGGTCATTGAAAATGCCGAGCGTTTAGGGCTTTCTCAGCTACACCAATTACGAGGTCGC
Organism: Acinetobacter sp. TG2027; assembly: GCF_000302435.1. Classification (NCBI taxonomy): domain Bacteria; kingdom Pseudomonadati; phylum Pseudomonadota; class Gammaproteobacteria; order Moraxellales; family Moraxellaceae; genus Acinetobacter; species Acinetobacter sp. TG2027. The sequence goes on from NZ_AMJN01000054.1 coordinate 67,884, forward strand.
GTAGGTCGAGGTGCTCAAGCTAGTTTTTGCGTACTTTTATATAAAACCCCTCTCTCTCAAAATGGACAAGAGAGACTTTCTATTTTAAGAGAAAGTAATGATGGCTTTGTTATTGCGGAAAAAGATCTGGAATTACGCGGACCGGGTGAATTATTAGGGACTAAACAAACCGGAGATATGGGATTTAGAGTGGCTCGTTTAGAGCGAGATGATCACCTACTGAGTCAAGCCCACTATGTGGCACAGCAAGTTTTAAAAGATTATCCAGAACAGGCAGATGCTTTATTAAAACGTTGGCTTCCTGAGGCGCCTCGCTACGCCTATGTTTAATTTTTTAAACTTCCAACATCTTATTCAGTTATTTTCACCTTGCTCATTGTGCGAGTTAGGCACGCGAGAAAAATACTCGCTCTGTAAAGACTGTTGGGAACAGCTACCTTGGCTTAAACAAACGATTCAACGTAATAATCACTCTGTTCTTGTGGCTTGTAATTATGCTTATCCGGTTAACCGGATTATTCAGCAGTTTAAATATGAACAAAAATTACATTATCAGATCTTATTAGGTGAAATTTTAAAACAATTAAAATTTCCCAAGGTACAAGCGATCGTACCTATGCCAATTTCCAATCAACGTTTAATCGAGCGTGGTTTCAATCAATCCTTAGTACTCGCCAATATATTAAGCAAACACTTAAAAATACCTGTTTGGCAACCAATTCAACGCTTAAATGAACACTCTCAAAAAGGACTTTCTCGGCTAGAACGCTTTGAAAATATCGAACAACAATTTTTACCTCATCATCAAGAGAAACGACGTTATCGCCGCGTTCTCATTATTGATGACGTGATAACCACGGGAAGCTCTGTTCATGCGCTCAGTCAGGCACTTAAACAATTAGGCTGCACATCCATTCATACGGCGTGCCTAGCAGCGACGCCGAAGAGTTAAGCTATTGCACTGTAGATAAATACTCTTCACACCAAGGAATGACAATTTCTTTGGTCAATGGTGCAAGTTGAGTTTCCGAATCATTTAAATCTATCCACTTCATTTCTGCAATTTCGGCTGCAATTTTAGGTGCTTGGTCGAGCTGAACAAGATATAAATGACTCACCAAAATATGATCTGGCTCATTGGCAGCTGCTGTTTCGAAATGACCAATAAATTGCTCAATCACACAAGAGCTTCCGACTTCTTCTAAAATTTCGCGTTGCATGGTGATCTCTGGTGCCTCATTAGGTTCCAGCTTGCCACCTACTTGCATAAAAGCGTGTGTATTACGCTTTCTTACAAGCAACAACTGTTTTTGCTCATTTAAGATCACTGCGGCAGCGACCGTAATTGTTTTCACCTATTTAACCTCGTTTATGGTTGGACATCTGCATTTGTCCATTTTGGAGCAGGAGCCTGATATTGCTCAAATTGTTGAAGAATATCTTCAATTTTATCTGATGAGATCAATTTATCAACGAACCGTGCTTGGCTGAATCCATTATCCACCGTTCCTTGAATCATTTTAAGTAAATCTTCATAAAAGCCCGCTACATTTAAGAAAGCACATGGCTTTTGATGAATACCTAATTGCGCCCACGTCCATTGTTCAAAGATTTCTTCCAATGTACCAGCGCCACCCGGCAAAGCAATAAAGCCATCTGAAAGATCCGCCATCTTGGTTTTACGCTCATGCATATTTTCAACCACATATAATCTGGTTAGGCTTGGATGAGCTAACTCACGATCAACTAAAGCACGAGGGATCACGCCAATGACTTGTCCACCTGCTTGTAAGGCGCTATCGGCAACTACACCCATTAGGCCTGAGCGACCACCACCATAAACCAAGGTCTTCCCTTGTTTTGCAATAGCCTCGCCTGTAGCTTGGGCAATTTTTTGGAAAATTGGGTTTGAACCAAGAGATGAACCACAGAAAATACAAATTGATTTCATAGTGTAAAAAACCGTTTTATTGAACTGTCATGCTGACAAACTAAACTATCGATAGAGTTTTTTTTTGCAAAATAGCGTATTGGCAAGTGTTTTTCGGCAAATCCTTGTCTAAAATACACCCATCCATTTCCATCAGACTGCGTGAGGAAAAAAGACACATGCTTGAAGCCTTTTATGCCACAGAACGCGGAAGTCTGGAAGATGCCACCATCAATGGTGGATTTGATCTACATCCCGAATTAGTCTGGCTTGATCTTATTGCACCCTCGCAAGAAGAGCAACAATGGGTATTAGATGCCTATGACCAAAATTTACCAACACTAAAGTCGCTTGAAGATATTTCATCTTCTGCACGATTTTACCGTGATGATGACGGTATTTTGCACATCAGTACTTATTTTTTAACGAAAAATAAAAATTATCAGGTGGATGGCGACGCTGAAGAGTCATCACATATGCTTGCCATGGTGCAAACCGTAGCTTTTATTTTACATAAAGACCGCCTCTTTACGATGCGTGGAGAAAAACTAGTTGCGTTTCGTGCCTTTCGTGCCCGTGCTCGCCGAAATGACTATGACATGGACTATAAAGATCCAACGTGGATTTTATTAGGCCTTCTTGAAGCAAAACTCGATGAGCTTGCGGATATCTTAGAAGATATCCACAAAGATTTAGAAAAATACTCTACAGAGGTTCTTAATAACCACCAACGCGAAAAAATTCTAGATCTTGATGACATGATTACACGCCTAGCTCAACAAGAAGACATGCTAGGAAAAGCACAGCTTTGTCTCATTGACTTACGACGTGTACTTACTTTCTTATCGCGTCCACGTGCTTTAGGCAGTCATATTTATGACGCAGACATTCGAGAGCTCAGTGAAGATGTGCGCTCACTGGTAGAACATGATGCGTTCTTATTCCAAAAAGTACGATTCTTACTTGATACGACGTCTGGATTCATTAACACAGAACAGAATGACACGATTCGTCGATTCTCGATCTTACCAAGTATGTTAGCTCCTCCAATGCTTATTGCCAGTATTTACGGTATGAACACAGACGTATTACCTTTTGCACATGGTACGACCAGTTTCTTTATTGTTTTGCTGATTATTATGGGTTTCTTTATTGGGCCGATCATTTATTTCCGCTGGAAAAAATGGATCTAAGCTTTGTAATAAAATGCTAATTTCGAGCATAAAAAAGCACCTAAATATAGGTGCTTTTTTACATCAAAAACATCAGATCATTTGCAGATCGTCCTGCAAATGACAGGCTTGAATGATCTTCAGCATTTTTTCAGGTACATTTTTAAAATGCAAACCAGTATTTTTTGGAGTCTCTCGTAACCATTGAACTAAAACAGCCAAGGCCAAGGTACTACCATGCTCAAGCTCAGTTAAATCCACCACAAGTGGGAAGCTTTGCTGCTTCTTTATGATAGCTAAACCTGCTTGATACTGTTGTTCCGCATTTTCAAAATCAATTTTTCCCGAAACAACCAATTGTTGGTTGAGATACTGAACCACACGTCACCTACTTATTTCTTTTTGTTTTGATTAACCGCTGCGTCTGCATCGGGTTGGAAAGTTGCAATTGCTTTATTTAAATCACCGCCATTGCGTTTCACTGTTGCAGCGAACTGATTACGGAACTGTAATCCTAGATCAATACCAGAGACATTGATATTACGGATTTTCCATTGAGTACCTTTGTCAGCTAACTGGAAAGAAACAGGAATTTTTTCACCATTGTGATTAAAGTCCAATGTCACTACAGGGTTTTTACCCGCAGTTGCCTTGTAAGGACGCATGGTATAGCTTTGATTTGTATATTTAGCAAATGCGCTACCGTAATTTTCAATTAATGTATTACGGAAGTTTGTTTCAAACTGAGCACGCTGTGCAGCTGTACTATACTGATTCGTCGCATAAGTACCCATCACAATACGAGTGAACGCTTGTGAATCAACATATGGGTCTAAGTTCTGACGTACAATTGATTTTACTAAAGCAGGATTGTTCTGCAACTTAGCATGATCTGCTTTTAAACGAGCGATCAAGCCATCAGCAACACGCTTGATAAAATCAGGTGGTGCTTCTGAAGGTGCAGCAAAAGCTGTACCTGCAATCATAGTAGACAAAAGACTTGCTGTCAGGGTTTGTTTAAACAACGTATTCACCTGGAACCACTCCTTCAAATAAACTCTTACTCAACAAATGACGGCTGTGCACTGCTGTCGGTACTTGCAGGAGCTTTTTCTTCTGCTGAGGATGAACCAGCGGCAACTTTACCTGCGCCACCACCAGTAATAAATTTACTAATTAAATCTTCTAAATCCATGGTTCCTTGGGTATTTGAAATTGTATCGCCACGTTTAAGATAGTTTAAACCACCACCTGGAACGACTTTCAAATATTTCTCACCCAACAAACCATTGGTTGCAACCATTATATAAGCATCTTCATCAATACTGGTGATGGAGGACATGTTACTGATCAGTTGCTGTTCCATTGCTTTTTGTTGCTCTGGAGAAGCCTGCGTATAGTCAGAACTATAACGTAGTTCATCTAAAGCATTTTTTTGAACTTCTTTTAGCTGCTCAGCATTAAAACTTGTCAATTTTCCATCTAAACCAAAGGTTACTGTAGCCAAACGCGTAACTGGATCAAGGGTAATTGAATCAACACGACCAATTGTGACACCGCTCATCGTTACTTTAGCACGAGGCTTTAAACCATTGACGTTATCAAACTGAGCCTTCATGGTATAACTATCATTTAAGTTAGTACCAACGAGGCCACTAACTTTCATGGCTAAAAAGAACAAGGCAATACCGAAGATAATGACAAAGATACCTACGGCCAGCTCACTACTACGTGATTTCATTAAATCCCTCCGAACATGACCGCAGTCAACACGAAATCAAAACCTAAAACACATAATGAAGAATATACAACTGTTCTCGTCATTGCAGTTGCGATTCCTTCTGGAGTCGGATCACACGCATATCCTTGATATACCGCAATCCATGTACATAACAAAGCAAACACAATACTTTTGATAATGCCATTTACGACATCATGCCCAAATTGCACGTTGTTTTGCATACCGCTCCAGAATGAGCCTTCATCGACGCCAAGAAAATCGACACCTACCATTTTACCGCCCACAATACCAATCGCAGCAAAAATGACAGTTAGCATCGGTAAACTGACCACTCCCGCCCAAAGACGTGGTGATACGATTTGTTTTAATGGGTCAACCCCGATCATTTCCATGCTGGCAAGTTGTTCACTTTGCTTCATTGAACCAATTTCTGCTGTTAATGCAGAACCTGCTCGACCAGCAAATAATAACGCAGCAACCACAGGTGCCAATTCACGCAGCAATGTTAAAGACACCATGGTGCCTAGCATTGATTCACTGCCGACGTTCACTAAAATTGAATATCCTTGTAAACCCAGTACTAAACCAATAAATAGGCCCGATACAGTAATAATTAACAAAGACATCACCCCTACCCGATGCATTTGGTAAATAAATCGTCCAAACCCACCAGATGAAGGAAAAGAAAAAACAATTTGTAAGAGCATTAGTGCCGCAACACCAATCCCTCGAATCCGCTCAATAACGAGTCTACCTAACCAGGCAATCGTATTCATGGACGAACCTCGTTATCTAAATAGGCTTGATGACTAAATTGGTATTCAACTGGTCCTTCTGCCGAACCTGTTAAGAATTGGCGCACAAATGGAGAAGCATATGCCTGTAATTCTTCTGGTGTTCCTTCCCCCTGAATTTTTCCTTCTGCTACAACATAAATGTAGTCAGCAATAGAAAGGGTTTCGGGAACATCATGCGAAACAATAATTGTGGTTAAATCTAAAGCTTCTCGCAATGAACGAATTAAACGTGTCAACACGCCTTTTACAATAGGATCTTGCCCTGCAAACGGTTCATCGTACATGATTAAATCAGGGTCAAGCGCGATCGCACGTGCTAAAGCGACACGACGGTTCATACCACCTGAGAGTTCTGTAGGCATTAATTGTTCAGAACCACGCAAACCTACTGATTCCAGTTTTAATGCAACTAGTTCAGCAATTAGATTTTCAGGAAGCTTGGTATGTGCTCGAATCGGAAATGCCACATTTTCATAGACCGACATATCCGTAAATAAAGCACCGCTCTGAAATAGCATTCCCATACGTGCACGGGCTGAAAAAAGTTCCTGACGAGACATTTTTGCAATATCTTTACCGTCGAGCAAAACTTCCCCCTGATCAGGAACTAATTGTCCACCGATCAGACGTAATAATGTTGTTTTACCTGTACCAGAAGGTCCCATAATGGCCGTAATCTGGCCACGACGTATATTTAAACTAATATTGTCATAAATGACGCGTTCCCCTCGATTAAAACTCAAATTTTTCACTTCAATAAGTGGTTGAGTCGAGAGAGGAGTTTTATTATTCATAATGGCAATCGTTCCTGCACTTTTATGCACGCATACTATAACACTGAAAATTGGCAAACTTGTTGTTATTTTGACAAAAGCAAAGCTAAGTTAGTTGCTAGAAATAGAAGAGGTATGTTCGTAAAAAGAGGTTAATTCAGAAATTTGAAACTGCTCAATAGAACTTCCAGTTATAAAAGCATAGGCAAAATAAACCCCATTACACAAAACAAGTGCAATAAAAAGATAAGGCAAGCCGTGCTGAACTAATAAGTTCTTCAACTTTGCCATTATTGTTTCTTTTCGTTTACTTTTACTCATTATTTAATAAAAAATTGAACCAATTCACACTTTGTTATTTTATAACAAAACTGAAAAATAAAAAAGGCCAGTATTTCTACTGGCCTTTTTTTAAACGAACTTTTGATTAACGGTCGAATTTACGACGCGGTTTATCATCAAAACTACGACGTGGACGATCTTCACCACCGAAGCTACGTTTTGGACGATCTTCGCCACCAAACGCTGGACGCTCACCACGTGGTTTATCGTCAAAGCTACGACGCGGTTTATCGTTAAAGCCACCTTCGCGACGTGGACGATCTGAGTTGAACTCACGACGTGGACGATCTTCGCCACCAAATGATGGACGCTCGCCACGAGGTTTGTCATCAAAACTACGACGTGGACGATCTTCACCACCGAAACTACGTTTTGGACGATCACCAAAACCATTTTCACGACGTGGTTTGTAATCTACGCGGTTACCACGGTTGTCATCATTTGAGTCAAAACGCGGTTTATCGTTGAATCCACCTTCACGACGCGGACGATCTGAGTTGAACTCACGACGTGGACGATCTTCAAAACCACCTTCACGACGTGGGCGATCTGAATTGAACTCGCGACGTGGACGATCTTCACCACCGAATGGACGTTCACCACGTGGTTTGTCATCAAAGCTACGACGTGGACGGTCATCACGACCACCTTCACGGCGTTTGAAGTTGCTTTCGCCTTCAAAACGACGACCACCGCCAAAACCGCCACCACGACGACCATCACGACCACCGTTGCCGCCACGACCACGACCACCGCCATCACGACCTGAACGAGCAGGAGGTGGAGATGGCTCTAAGCCTTCAATTTCAGAAACACTTAAACGTGCATCTAAATAGTCTTCAAGCGCACGGATTTTACCGCGTTCACGATAAGTCGCTAAAGTAATTGCTTGACCTGTACGACCAGCACGACCTGTACGACCAATACGGTGTACATAGTCTTCGTGTTTCATTGGTAAACCGAAGTTAATTACGTGAGAAATTGTCGGTACATCAAGACCACGTGCAGCAACGTCTGTCGCTACCAAGATTTTTGCACGACCTTCACGAATACTACGTAAACGACGGTTACGAACTGTTTGTGGCATTGCACCGTGAAGTGCAACTACAGAGTGACCTGCTTCTGCAAGTTCTTCAGCCAACATATCTGTATCTTCTTGAGTGCTCGCGAATACAACCGCTTGATCAAGAGTTTCATCAGCCAACCAGTGAGTCAGAAGTTTCTTCTTGTGTTCGAAACCATCTGTCCAGTGTAAAGTTTGGGTGATGTCAGTGTTTGTACTGTGACCTGTTTCAATTGCAATACGCTCAGGTTCATTCATCATGCGTTCAGCAAGACGAATAATACGGTCAGCGAAAGTTGCAGAGAACATTAATGTTTGACGACGGTTACCAGCTAAATCGCTGATCGCTTCTAAATCTTCAGAGAAGCCGAGGTCTAACATGCGGTCAGCTTCGTCAACGATTAAAGCTTCAACTTTATCTAACTTTAATTGACGACGGTTTACTAAATCTAATAAACGACCTGGAGTCGCAACAATAACTTGCGCGCCTTTAAGCTGTTGGATTTGCTTACCAAAAGGCATACCACCCATGATTGCAGCAATACGAACACCTTTCATGTGACGTACGAAAGCAATCGCATCTTGGCTAACTTGTTGAGCCAATTCACGTGTTGGGCATAAAACTAAAATGTTAGGTTGGGTCACAGCTTTCATACGTTCTTTGAACGGAACAAAAGTTTCTTGACCAGCTAAATTATGTAATGTCGGTAATAAAAATGCTGCAGTTTTACCAGAACCAGTCTGGCTAGATACTAGAAGGTCTTTTCCTTCTAAAGCTGCAGGAATAGATTGTTCTTGCACAGGAGTCGGGGTAGTAAAACCTAAACCTTCAAGCGCTTGTTGTAAGGTTTCATGCAAAGAAAATTCGGCAAAAGTTTTGCTCATAGAGAGTTTCACCCTAGTGGGTGCTCCATTTTTAATAAATACAAAATAGACATCGGCACAAAGCGGCAAAGCAAAGTTAGCTGAAACGTTTTTTCAGCAGCAATCCGAGTAACGACGATGTGGACTAAACGCACGCTTGATTACGGCCGAACCTGAAGAATCGCTGAGCGATCGGGGCGCAAGAAATGGTCCTCTCTATGGACAGCGTGCGCTTACAATGAATAGAACAGAATGTTCAGGTAATGAACGGAAATTTAAGTGCGTGGGCGGATTATAGCAGAAAGAAATTAAAAGTCATGTGTTTTAATCAACTTTCTTCATATTTATTGAACTAACTAAAATTTACCAATTACTTAAAAAATAAAACCCTCTGATAATAGAGGGTTTTATTTATAAATAATTAAATTATTTTGCAGCTTGACCCCAAGCTGGAACTACAGTTTGCATTAAAGGTTTTAGCATTTTGAGTGAACTTGCAAGCACTTGACCGTTTTCAAGAGACTCATTACCACCACGTGCGTCAACCACTACACCGCCCGCTTCTTTAATAATAAGCTCACCAGCAGCGATATCCCATGGTTTTAAACCAAGTTCAAAGAAACCATCAAAACGACCAGCAGCAACATATGCTAAATCTAGAGCAGCTGAACCACCACGACGAATTTGTGCGCCTGCTTGAGTCACAGCTAATAATGAAGCAAAGTGTTGTTCTGCATAAGATACGATCTCACCAGCACGTTTAGCACGGTAAGGATGGCCTACTGCCAAGAATGTATTTTCTAAAGTATCTTTTACATTTACACGGATACGGCGTTGGTTCATAACTGCACCGCGACCGCGACTTGCAGAGAATAATTCGTCACGTACTGGGTCGTAGATTACGCCGTGTTGAGTAACGCCTTTATGCTGAACTGCAATAGAAATACAGAAATGAGGGAAACCATTAATAAAGTTTTGCGTGCCATCAAGCGGGTCGATTACCCAGCACCAGTCTGCATCGTGGCCTTTGCCTTCTTGCAAACCGAACTCTTCACCTAAGAAGCTATGGTTTTTATAACTTTTACGTAATGTATCAATCGTCAATTGTTCCAAATAACGATCTACACGTGTTACTGGGCCATCAATGCCTTTCTCTTCAACTTGCAAATCGAGTTTATGACGATTTTGATGCGCTTTTAAAAGCTCTTGACCAACTGTTTGAGCCGCACGCGCAGCCATAACCACCATAGGTTCCATTGAACACCCACTACAATACAAATTTGAAGATTTTGACAAAGAATAATGCATAAAAGCGCATACATTTTAGCAAATGAATGCGCTTTATGGGAAAAAATGTTTCAAAAATTTTATTAAAGGCTTAAACCACCTGATTTAGCTTAAGCCAAGCTCGTTCAATTGAGCTCAAAATACCTTTAGCATCTAGCCCACAATCTTGTAGCATTTGACCATGTGACGCTTGCTGCAAGAACAAATCTGGCAGACCTAAATTAATGATAGGTTTAACAATTTGTTCTTGAGCCATGAACTCATTTACTGCACTGCCTGCACCACCCATAATAGCGTGTTCTTCAACAGTTACAAATAATTGTGTATGTTCAGCCAAATCACGAATAATTTTTTCATCAAGTGGTTTCACAAAACGCATATTTACAACACGCACACCAACATCATGTTTTTGTGCAAATTGCTCAGCAGCTTCTAGAGCAACCATAACGCGACTACCAAACGCTAAAATCGTAATCTGCTCATCACAAGCAGGTTTAATTTCAGCAACTACTTCTGCCTTACCTAACTCAATAGCGGTTAGCTCTTGCTGAATTTCAACGCCTACCCCCGCACCACGTGGATAACGTACTGCTGCTGGCCCATTATAAGCATAGGCTGTATGTAGCATTTGACGGCATTCATTTTCATCTTTTGGTGCCATGATGACCATGTTCGGAACTGTACGCATATATGCATAGTCATATGCACCAGCATGAGTTGGACCATCTTCACCAACCAAGCCTGCACGGTCAATTCCAAAAGTCACATCAAGATTTTGTAATGCGACATCATGAATAAGCTGGTCGTAACCACGCTGCAAGAATGTTGAATAGATCGCAACAACAGGTTTCAAGCCTTCACAAGCCATGCCTGCTGCAAGTGTTACTGCATGCTGTTCGGCAATTGCAACATCGAAGAAGCGCTTTGGAAATTCTTTAGCAAACTTAACCATGCCCGATCCTTCACACATGGCTGGGGTAATCGCTAATAAACGTTCATCCTGTGCAGCTTCGTCACACAACCATTGACCAAATACATCAGAATATTTTGGCGGTGTTTTACCTGCTGAAGTCGCATTAATTTTGCCAATTGCATGATAGGTAATTGGGTCAGCTTCTGCCGGAGTAAAACCTTTACCTTTTTTAGTATAGACGTGGACTAAGCGTGGACCTTTACGTTTTTTTAATGCGTTAAATACTTGAACGAGTTGATTTACATCATGTCCGTCGAAAGGACCGAAGTAATCAAAACCAATCGCTTTAAATAAATTATCGGCCGCATCTGTTGCCGATTGATGTAAACGAGAGTTGTACGTCCATTTCGGATGTGGCTGTACATAAGCCTCGCCATGTTCATCGACATTAACTAAATGGCCTTTTTCCCAAATTGCAGCTAAATGTTTAGCAAAACCACCTGTACTGCAAGAAATCGACATGTCATTGTCATTAAGTACAACAATTAAATCGGCATCGTGTGCCACAGCATCGTTCATGGCTTCAAATGCCATACCTGCTGTCATTGCGCCATCACCCACAATACAAACGACTTCACATGGGTCATTTTGATAGCGGCGTGCTAAAGACATTCCTAGACCTGCTGAAATTGCAGTTGATGAATGCCCTACGCCAAAAGTATCAAAAACTGATTCTTCTCTAGCTGGAAATGCTGCTAAACCGTTCTTAGCACGGATTGTTGTCATTTGCTCACGGCGACCAGTCAAGACTTTATGTGGATACGCCTGATGTCCTACATCCCAAACTAATCGGTCATTTGGAGTATTAAAGCAATAATGCAGCGCAACCGTCAGCTCAACCACGCCGAGGTTAGCACCGAAATGGCCACCACTCTGGCCTGCTGCATATAAAATATATTGACGCAACTCATCAGCCACTTGAACCAATTGGCTATGCTCGAGCTGACGTAATTGTTGAGGATGATCAATTGCATCTAACAATGGCGTAACAGGGCGTTGAGTTGGAATTTCGGTATACAACATATGTGGCAAAGCCTTTATAAGCCTGGCAAATCCTAAGCTGGGTCAAAATGGGTCGATCATACAATCGAATGAAGTCACCTTCAATCAGCCACATTTGCGAACGAGGTCATGCAAAGCAGTCTCTCATACAGTATGGGTATGGTTGGCAGATTATCCTGAATAATCTGACTATTTATCAACTATTATCGTCTTCTTTATACAAAAAAGAAAACCTTAGTGCTCAAAATGATTATGACAATTCGACCAATCTCCCAGCATTACGCTATACTTTAAACCGTTTTCGGTTAAAAGATGAGTTAATCTGTGCCTATAGAGTTCATTGCAACATCAAAACTCCCGACCGCTTTTGGTGAATTCAATATTTCTGTGTTTCAAGATCCAGTATCAGGTGAAGAACATGTGGCACTTTCTAAAGGGTTAGAAAATCCACACACAGGCCCTGTTTTAGTACGTGTTCATTCAGAATGCTTAACAGGTGATGCTTTTGCGTCATTAAAATGTGACTGCGGCCCTCAATTACAGGCAACTCAAAAGCTCATTAACGAAGCAGGTCAAGGCGTTATTTTATATTTACGTCAAGAAGGACGTGGTATTGGGCTTACAAATAAAATTCGTGCGTATGCCTTACAAGATCAAGGTCATGACACGGTAGATGCAAATTTACTTTTAAATTTGCCAGCTGATGCGCGCCGTTATGACATGTGTAGCATTATGCTTGATCATTTAAAAGTAAAAGAAGTTAAGTTAATTACTAACAATCCTTTGAAAATTCAGGCACTCAAGGATCAAGGTATTAATGTGGTTGGTCGTGTTCCGTTAACGGTTGGACGTAATCCTTTTAATGAACAATATTTAAAAACTAAACGTGAACGCATGGATCACCTTTATCAAAAAGATGATTTCTAAAACAAAATTATAAATTTAAAAATAATTGGAAGGGATTTTTAAGACATTTCTTAAAAATCCCTTACTTTTTTTATGGTTTTGTGTTTTGATGTATCTATCTCCTATCTCAATCATCTTTGAGGGTCACTATGCAGCATCCGACTTCAACAGATATTCAACGTGTCCGCGAATTTCTCCTCGATTTACAAGCTCGTATTTGTGCTGGTTTAGAACAACAAGAAAAAGCTGGCAGTGGTACGGGTGAATTCATTATTGATGATTGGGAACGTCCAGAAGGTGGTGGCGGTCGTTCACGAGTTTTACAAAATGGCACCGTGATTGAAAAAGGTGGTGTGATGTTTTCTCACATTAACATTAGTAAACTGCCCGCTTCTGCTACAGAAAGACATCCTCAAATTGCTGGTGCTAAAGCACAAGCGCTTGGTGTGTCATTAGTGATTCACCCTAAAAACCCGAATATTCCAACCTCCCATGCAAATGTACGTTTATTTGTTGCAGAGCCTGAAGGACAAGATCCGATTTGGTGGTTTGGTGGCGGTTTTGACTTAACACCGTTCTATCCAGATGAACAGGATGTTATCAATTGGCATCAAGCCGCACATGACCTATGCCAGCCTTTTGGTGACAATGTCTATGCTGAACATAAAAAATGGTGTGATGATTACTTCTATCTAAAACATCGAGATGAACAGCGTGGTGTCGGTGGTTTATTCTTTGATGATTTAAATTGCTGGGATTTCGAAACCTGCTTTAAATATATTCAAGCTGTAGGTAATGGTTATTTAAATGCCATTTTGCCAATTTTTGAAAAACACCGTGAACAGCCTTATACCGAAGCTCAACGAGAGTTCCAGCTTTACCGTCGTGGTCGCTATGTCGAATATAACTTAGTGTATGACCGCGGAACATTGTTTGGCTTACAAACAGGTGGACGTATCGAATCTATTTTAGTCAGCCTGCCTAATCTTGCAGCTTGGTCATATCGTCCAGAATGGGATGAAGACTCACCAGAGAAACGTTTAACCGACTATTACTTAAAACCTCGTGACTGGTTAAACCTAAAAGAAAAAGTCGCTTAATTTTTTGCTTTTTGGAGATTCTTTGGCTTCCACCCTAAAGAATCTCCTTTTTTATTTTCAATTTTCTGAATCTCATTCAAATATTTTTTCTTATTAAAATTTGGCTTATAGTGAGGCCTGCTGAAAATTCAGTACAGACTTTATCTGCCTCATGCCATTTTAAAATTTTGGATATAAGAATGACCAAACAGTTTGCAGTAATTGGCAACCCAATCGAACAATCACGCTCTCCTGAATTGCATCATGCTTTCGCTCAAAAAACAGGTATTGACCTAGACTACCAAAAACGTCTTGCCCCTCTTGATGATTTTGAGCCGAGTATGCGTAGTTTCTTTGAAAATGGTGGGAGTGGCATGAACGTTACCGTGCCGTTTAAAGAACAGGCATTTGCTTTGTGTGATGTGCTGACTGAACGTGCTCAAATTGCCAAAGCTGTAAATACACTTTGGATGGAAGATGGCAAATTGCATGGTGACAATACAGATGGCCAAGGCTTAGTTGCCGCAATTCAAGCTTTAGATTGGAACTTAGAAAATACAGCTATTTTAATTTTAGGGGCTGGTGGTGCAACTCGTGGTGTTATTTACCCGCTTGTTCAGGCTGGTGCTAAAAAGATTGTGATTGCAAACCGAACTCTTGCTCGTGCTGAACAACTTGTAGATGACCTAAAAGCGGCAGTTCCTCAAGCTCAATTACAAGCAATTTCTCTAAATGAGTTAGAAGGGAAATTTGATATTGTAATTAATGCAACTTCTGCAAGCCTGTCTGGTGATGCATTACAACTACCTGAAAGTCTAGAGTTCAAATATGCCTTTGAGATGGCCTATGGCAAGCCATCTAGCTTTCTTGATCAAGCTAAACAACGCAATGTGCCTTATGCAGAAGGTTTTGGCATGCTAGTTGGCCAAGCCATTGAAGCCTTCTATATCTGGAATGGCGTAAAGCCAGAATTAAAAGATTTTCTATAAGTCAAAAAAAGAACCTACACGAAGTAGGTTCTTTTTTATTTCATCTATTATTTTTTAGCTGTAACCATCTGCTTATAAACATCTCGGAAAATCTCATAATCAATAAATTCATTATGTTCAGGTTTTAACTTCTGAATTGTTTTTTCCGTAAGTTGCTGTTTGCGAGCAGCGACATAAACTTTACCTAAAATATCAGCTGTTTCTGACAACAAATGTTTTTCTTCATCAGAACTACCATTTTGTTTTTCAAACTCTAATTGATACTGTTTTGAGAAAAGCTGTTCAGGTTGCTTATATTGTTTCTGTAGTTTTTGCCATGCTTCACGCCCAGCTTCACCTTGTATTGTTGTGATCACAATATGGTCCACAGCTCGGCCTAAGTCATTATCAAATTGGTCTTCTTGCTCAAGATGATGCTTTTTCTGCAATGCCTCAATACGTTCTAAAGCTTTACCTTGAGGGTTATAAGTTTCCTCTTCAGAGAACCAATAAGCATAAACCTCGGCAATTTCTTGCAACTGTTGAACTGAATAATAATTAATATATGACGGTTTTTCGGCAGTCAATTTTGCAATAAACACAGCCTTATATGTTTTGTCATAAGCATGTGTTGCATCATAAGTTTGGTTAGCCAACAGCGCTAGACTCGAATCTAAATCTTGTACATCGCTATGTGCACCAACTGGATGCTCAGAAACATCACTCTGCCCAAGTTTTTCACTAAATCCTTTTACGAAGTTTTCAAATAAAGAACCTTTGCTTGCCTCTGCAACTGATTTAGCTTGTTTAAGCTGCTGCTGATTAATTGGGGTCGCTTTACCATAATTGAGAATTTGCATGTCTGCTTTAATATTAAAGCGATGGTTAAATTCAGCTGGTGTATACGCAATATCATAATCCGCGTTGACTAAACGGCCCTTTTCATCCAGTCCGACATCAATCGCAACCGGATTTCTTTGTTTTGGTAAAGCTTGTTCAATTTCTGCCTTATGCTTGATCCATAGAGCCTTGAATGCCTCATCATCAACAAACTGGTTTTGATCATAAGCAGCAAAAGTTTGTTTCAAGGCAGCTTGACGAGCTTTAATCTGAGTTTTTTCGGTATTTACAGCACTCCGATCAAGCACATCAATACCGTAAATTTGACAGTAATTAATATCACCTAAGGCAACGGAACTTTTTTGAGACTGTAATTCGACACACTGATCTTCTGTAAGTGAAGCCACTTCTTCATCTTGTGTGACTTCTTCAGCATCTGCTACAGCAACATCTTCGGCTTGGGCCGTATCAGAAGCATCCTCTTCGGCTGCCCCAGCTTGAGCTGCACTTGATCGGTCTTCATCACCATATTCAGAATCTAAAGCATTACCGAAATGAGCATTAATAAGTGAATAAAGTTGCTGGCTAACTGCTGCTGCATCTTCTGAAGAAACTTTCTGCCCATCAGCATTACCCTCTTTACTCTTCGCTTCCGAAGCAGCTAATTCAGTTGCTATAGTTTCGGCAATCTTTTCTTCATCAAAACCAAAAACATTTTTTTGCAAATATTTAGCATTGACCTGACTATAGAGCTCTGATTGTAGCAATAACGCTTCAACCGTATCTTTTAAACGAATTTTTTCTACAATTCCCGCTTTACGCTCAGCGTCACTAACTGATAAACGCTGTAAATTTTGTGGTTCAGCCAAACGATAAGATACAGCGCCAGAAGCTTTCGCATATTCAACGAATTTCTGCATATCGACATTCGTAAACAGATTTTTATACTTTGAAAAATCGACATACGCTAAATTATTTTGATTATCTTTATTGACCAGATAAGGCATTAATCCGAAATAGTTAACGTAAAATTTATAATCCTTCAGATCAAGTACCATTGGCAATTTTGCCTGTACCAAAAGTGTCGGCTTTTCATACCTTGCTGTAAGGTTTAAAGACCCCATTTTTTGACGATAATGAACCGAACCATCGTAACTAAATTGAAGATCATTTAATAAATTAATTAATACGGCGTTTACTTTTTCTGAGCGTGATTCACCAGAAATGCCTGAATCCGCTTGCTCATTTGCAATTGCGGCATACAGGGCCTGCTTCTGTTTTTTATTCAAATTAATTTTTTGTTCACGTAAATATTGATCTACTTTTTTTTGCACTGCAGCATCTAGCTGCACTGTTTTTTCTACATTATTTATTTTTTTTGACTGATTTGGATCAACACTAACTTTAAAATGCCCACGATAGTCATAGCTTGGGTATTCATATATTGCATTCATACCCTGAATGACTTTTTGATCTAACTGAGTAGATGCTACCGATGGACGTAGGTTATGCTGCGCACAAGCGGTCAAACCCAAACTAAATAAACATAAACTGAGATATTTTAAATGCATAACCTTTTTTAAAACCTTATCGCTTTATCTTTTTAACAAAACTTGCTAAAAATAAGAAAATTAGTTGTTTTTTCACATAAAAGTATAAGTCCTGAATGTAGCAGAAATTATAATTTCAGGTGTATTTATTTTCGACAAAATTCGCTTTTCTGACATTTCTTTCGGGTGCGATTAACATTGTATTTTTATCATGTGAGTGAATAATCAAATCATCGATACAGATAATCCCACAATGATTCAAAATTAGGATTAAAGCCATGCCAGCATATAAAGCCCCGCTACACGATATCCGCTTCTTAATGAATGAAGTACTAGATTACCCTGCTCACTATAAAACTTTATCAAATGGTGAAAATGCAGATCCAGATACTGTTGATATGATTCTTGAAGGTGCGGCAGATTATTGTGAAAACGTATTGTCGCCACTTAACCAATCTGGTGATGAAGAAGGTTGCCATTTTGACAACGGCGAAGTAACTACTCCTAAAGGCTTTAAAGAAGCTTATGACCAATTCGTAATGGGCGGTTGGCAAGGTCTTTCTTACCCAGAAGAATTTGGTGGTCAAGGCCTTCCAATGTCTTTAAACCTGATTAAATCAGAAATGATGGGTACTGCAAACTGGTCATTTACCATGTACCCAGGTTTAAGTTCTGGTTGTATGAACACTATTTTGCAATTCGGTACTGATGAGCAAAAACAAACATATATGCCTAAGCTTGTTGAAGGCACTTGGAGCGGCACAATGTGCTTAACCGAACCTCAATGTGGTACAGACTTAGGTCAGGTAAAAACTAAAGCTGAACCTCAAGCAGACGGTAGTTACAAAATCACCGGTACAAAAATCTTCATTTCTGCTGGTGAACATGATTTAACTGAAAACATCATTCATATCGTACTTGCACGCCTTCCAGATGCACCTGCTGGTACTCGCGGTATCTCATTATTCATCGTACCAAAATTCATGCCTACAGCTGATGGCGGTGTTGGTGAGCGTAATACAGTCGCTTGTGGTTCAATCGAACACAAAATGGGGATCCGTGCATCTGCAACTGCGGTACTCAACTTTGATAATGCAACTGGTTATTTAATCGGTGAAGTGAACAAAGGCCTACATGCAATGTTTACCTTCATGAATACAGCACGTATTGGTACTGCTGTTCAAGGTATTGCACACGCTGAGTTATCTTTCCAAGGTGCATTACCATATGCCAAAGATCGTATGTCAATGCGTGCGCTTTCTGGTAAAAAAGATCCGGATAAAGTTGCTGATGCAATCATTCACCATGCAGACGTACGCCGTATGTTGTTAACTCAAAAAGCAATCGCTGAAGGCGGTCGCTCTATGATTTACTACGCTGCTCAAATCGCTGACAAAATGACAGATGCTTTAGCACGTGGTGATCAAGCTGCTTTTGAAGACTACGATGATAAACTTGGTTTCTATACACCAATTTTAAAAGGTTTCTTAACTGAACTTGGTTTAGAAGCTGCTAACCACGGTATGCAAGTTTACGGTGGCCATGGCTATATTAAAGAATGGGGTATGGAGCAAATCGCACGTGATGCACGTATTGCGACCTTGTATGAAGGAACAACTGGTGTTCAAGCACTCGACTTAATTGGTCGTAAAGTGTTGTTAAGTTCAAAAGGTAAAGTAGTTCGTGAATACACTGCTGAAATCTTAAAATTCTGTGCTGCACATGCACGTAATAAATATTTACGTCGTTTTGCTTGGGACTTAACTAAGCTTTGTGCTCAGTGGAACACTTTAACAGTTCGTATCATGCTTGCTGCACGTAAAGACCGCGACATCGTATCTTCTGCTTCTGTAGATTTCTTGATGTTCTCAGGCTACGTGATGATGGCTTATTTCTGGGCTCAACAAGCTGTGGTTGCTTCTGAAAAATTAGAAGCAGGTAACGGCCAAGAAACTGCTGAGTTCTATAAAGCAAAAATCAAAGTTGCTGATTTCTACTTTGACCGTTTATTGCCACGCGCTCAAGGTCATGCAGAATCAATGGTGACTACATCTCGCACACTAACATCATTACCAGTTGAACACTTTAGCTTCGACTACTAATGATTTTTAAGTCATAAAATAAAAAGAGCGCAATTTAATATTGCGCTCTTTTTTATATTTATCGGATATCTATTCTTTAGTTAAAACATAAGCCTGATTTGGAACAAAATAATTTTGCTCTAAAAATTCACGATTTTTTCCATAGTCGCTATAAAGTAATTTTTCTAAATTTGTGACCAATCTTTTATTTGAATCAATATTAAAATAAAAATTAACTTTAGATAGTGGACATTGAATTGTTAACTCATGCTCTTTTTCTTCCACTTTCCAATTTAGAGTAGGACATAATTGATTTACAGCGGCACTTTTAGCACCGTCCTTACTTCCCACACGACCAAAATGGACAACATTCCAATAAGCCGACCCATTTGGTAATAAATTTAAAATGTACTCTGCTTCGCCTGATTCACAATCAGCAAAAGCATCTTCACATGAAATACGAGTGTGATATCGCCCTACATATTGCAATGAGGCTTCGTTTAATTTTTGGGTTTGATCTGAGGTATCTTCAGGTAAGAAAGTTCGTCCAGCGACATAATCCAATGTTTTTATAGATGTACTACTTTTTATTAAGTTTTCTTCATGATTAGAACTAGAACTTGTAGTCGAGTGATCTTTTGAATTGGTATGGTTTATATCGCAAGCACTCAGTGTCATGCACAGTGCAGCCACTACAACCACATGCTTAACTGAAAAACGAGACCACTTCAAAGACATATACATTATTCACAGATAACAGCAACAGCTCTATTTACACTTCAAATCAAGTATTAGCTGATTGCCGCTTTAAACTCTTAAGCCCTGAAAAGGTGCATTTTAGTAGATGTTGGTTTCGTTCCTTTCAATCCTTTACATATTTTAACTATTTTACTTTTTAAAGGACTTTAAACCCGTTATTTCGTCTCCATATTTTTATTAAGCAAGAGCAATAGCTTCTTGTAACTTTTATCTTTAAGGAGAATTAGATGGCCAGTTCTGGTTTATATCGCTCGAACCGACACAGCATGATCGCCGGTGTAATGGGTGGTATTGCTGAACGTTTTGGTTGGAACGTAACTTTACTACGTGTCATTTTTGTTTTGATCTCAATTATGAGTGCTGCCTTTCCAGGAATTTTAGTTTATCTGGTTTTATGGTTAGTGATTCCGAAAAAACAGCCAGAACATATTGAAGGCTATCGACAATCCGTCCGAGCAGTAAATGAAGAACAAGTACGTTAATTCATAACTTTGGTCGCTACGGTTGCATCCCCTAATCAACCGTAGCTTTTTTTATTCTAAAAATTATAACTTTCGATTTAACTGTTGCTGTAATGCAGCAATCATATCTGCACGGCTAATCATTCCTATAAGCTTACGATCTTCAACAACAGGAATGTAATTAAAAGACTTTTCAACAAAGTATGGCACTAAATCTTGAATAGGTTGAGTTGGCAGTACGGTAACCACTCGACGGCTCATGATTTGTTTTACATAATGCTGCCAAGAATTCCTCGGGTCGGCTGCCCCTTTAAACCACTCTACGACTTCATATAACGCTAAAGTTCCGACCAAATGGTTTTCTGCATTTACTACAGGTAGGCTCATTAAGTTCACTTGTTTAAACTTATCGAGTGCCTGATGAATATCATCATCTTCATGTAGTTTAATCACATCACGGCTCATAATATCCTGACAGATATATTGATTTACCATACGCTCATTGGCATGTTCCTGAGCTTCTAAAATGATTTTTTCTAAGTCGTATTGGCTAATATCTAAAAGTTCAGTGTGATGCCCTAATGCATACTCAATATCTTTCGGCTGAATTGATACTTTTTGAGTTGGCGTTGGGTCTTTACTACGTTCATTTAAATGTGCGGTAACTGGGTAATGTCGCCCAATCAATCGATTAAAGAAAACAGCGAACCCAAGTAGAAGTAACGAATTGAGTAAAACTGGATAAAAAATAAAATAAAAGCCTAATTTATGAATTGCTGCGCCACCCAACACGGCTGTAATCGCAACCGCCCCACTCGGCGGGTGCAAAGAGTCGGTGGTCATCATTAAAAATATAGCAAAACCCACAGCCACACTAAAAGCCGTGGTTAAATCAGGAATCCACTGTGCACAGGCAACACCAATAATTCCGGCTAAGGTATTACCAACAATTACATTCCATGGTTGGGCCAAAGGACTAGTCGGCACAGCAAAAAGAAGAACAGATGAGGCGCCCATTGGGGCGATGTACCATGCATTAATTCCACCGAGAACATACCAGCTAATTAAGGAGGAAATTGCTAAACCACACAACGCTCCAATACCGCAAAGTAACCGTTCTTTTAAGGGTAAAACCTTAAAATTTGGCTTTAAAATCTGTAACCATTCTCGCTGTATAACACTCACAGTACACCTTAGGGGATATGCCGTCATTTATAACGGGCAAAAGTATACGCCCAAAGCCACATAAAGTGCATTTAAATTATACCTTTCAACAATAAGAAAACTGGCTGAACTATTTTTTATGATTTTAAAACTTTAATATTCCATAAATTTTTCATTTAAATAGCGCCAATACCGCTTCGGCAAATATTGCACATGAAGTTTTATATTCTGGCGTTCAGTAATATTTACGCTGTTAAAATAATCCTTCCAAAGCTGATCATATAAAACCTCCTGCTCATCAAGCTCAAGCTGAAAGCTTTGGCTCATTCCATTTTTTAAATTGCGATCAACATCCAAGGCTTCAAGTGAAACTTCATGTATTTCTTGTAAATCATAATACAGTCCGAACTTGCGTTGCTCGTCATAAATAAGCCAACGTTGATCTTGATAACGCCGTTTAAAATGCGGCTGAATAAGCGGTAAAACATTAAAATCAGGACGTACTAAACTTAAAAAAAGCTCATCTTTAGTTTTCTTAAACCGAATAAAAGCTTCCATCCGATGCTTCTCTCGCCCGACCTTTTTCGTCCACTGCGCAATCGCTAAAACACTCGGATTTGAATAATCTTTTTCTATGGAAACATGACTAGTAAACACATAGATACAGTAATTAAATAAGTGCTGATAGGCATCTAAAGATTCAGATAAAGAGGCAAAATAAAATTGTTTTAATGAAGAAGATGAAAGCTTTTTTTGTAGCGCTGACCAAACACGCTCGGCATGCTGCTCGTTATTTGAAACCTCAATTTTATCAGCAAATAAGCCATGTTGAGCCGCATCATTCAAGCAAAGCCTGACCTGTAATTCTTTAAATTGAAATGCACGAAAAACACAGCTCAGCAGCCCAACCATTGAACCATCAAAATAGTAAGCTACTTCATCATTAAACATGACTAAAACCCAAGGCTTAATTGTGGCGAGAGTTGCTGCACATATTTCGAAGATCCCTGCGTTAAAATCTGCTGCCGAATAAAACTTGATGATAGTTCTTTTTGGAATTTTGGACTGTCTTCACAGCGAATAAAGAATTTTGCACGCTGATAAGCTACGCCGAGTTTTTTAAGTAAATCGATATGGATTTTTCCAAAACGGCGAGCTTGCACAATTTTCTTGGCCGATTTCACTCCAATACCCGGCACACGCAAAATCATTTGATAATCGGCACGATTTAAATCTACTGGAAACTGTTCAGGGTGCCTTAAAGCCCAACTTAATTTCGGGTCTACATCAAGGTCTAAGTTTGGGTGTTTTTCATTGACAATTTCATTAACTTCAAAACCGTAAAAACGCATTAGCCAATCGCTTTGATAGAGTCGGTTTTCCCGCAATAATGGCGGTGCAGAACCCACTGCTGGTAAATAATTATTTTCAGTATTAATTGGGATATAACCAGAAAAATAGACGCGTTTGAGTTTAAATTCTTTGTAATGCTTGTCTGCCATAAACAAGACATCATGGTCTGACTCTTGATGGGCCCCCACTACCATTTGAGTGGTCTGCCCTGCTGGCACATATTTCGGTACATGCTTAATGATTTGTCGCTCATCTTTAAGCTGAATCAGTCTATCACGGACCAAACCTAAATCTTTTTGCACTTCCTGATGTGATTTTTCTGGCGCAAAAGTTTTTAGCCCAATTTCAGTCGGCATCTCTAAATTAATACTCATACGGTCAGCATATAAACCTGCTTCATGAATCAGTTCAGGCGATGCTCCCGGAATCGTTTTTAGATGAATATAACCATTAAAGTTTTCTTCAAGGCGCAACTTCTTTACAACTTGAAGCATACGCTCCATCGTGTGATCTGCCGATTTAAAAATGCCTGAGCTTAAAAATAAGCCTTCGATATAATTACGGCGATAAAAATTAATGGTTAAATCTACAACCTCTTGCACCGTAAATGCTGCACGCTGGACATCATTAGAACGGCGTGAAACACAGTAGGCGCAGTCAAAAATACAAACATTGCTAAATAGAATTTTTAAGAGAGATACACAGCGGCCATCTTCGGTATAGCTGTGGCAAATTCCTGAATGGCTGGCATCCCCTAGACCTTTATCTTTATTTTTACGGTCACTGCCACTTGATGAACATGACACATCATATTTAGCAGCATCAGCAAGAATCTGTAGTTTTTCTCGAATGCGATCAGACATATCAAACGACTCATTTATGGCATCGTTTAAA
Organism: Acinetobacter sp. TG2027; assembly: GCF_000302435.1. Taxonomy (NCBI): domain Bacteria; kingdom Pseudomonadati; phylum Pseudomonadota; class Gammaproteobacteria; order Moraxellales; family Moraxellaceae; genus Acinetobacter; species Acinetobacter sp. TG2027. The sequence continues at coordinate 91,883 of NZ_AMJN01000054.1, forward strand.
AAATATCATTTTGCATTCTTAAATTTAATCCAGTGAAGTACGCTCGGCGTCATGAGGTGACGTATAGAATTTTAACGTTCCAACTTACTTCCATAAATGAGTAAATGCATCATCATTCATTTCGAATGATGATGCATTTACTCGAAATAAGTTCTTTTTAATAATTTAAAAGAATTATTGTTTTGAAGAATCCTGCTTTGGGTTACCGTAAATAAGTTTATTTTCAGTGGCATCAAATACAACTGGAAACCATTCATAGTACGCCATTCTAATCCTTTCTACTCGCATACGCCCTACTACATATGTATGTCCACCTACAAGATCAACAGAAATTCTTTCAGGCTTTCCAATAACCAGCTGTGAATTATGGTCAATTACAAGCTCGGTTTTCCCTTCTTTAACTTTAACAATTAATCCACCATGTGTAGATGAATTAAATGCTTTTCCATTTCTTACCTGCCAAGTACCTTGTTTACCATTAACTTCAAGCAATAAACCTTCACTCATCTGGTAATGAGAATCTGCACCAAGCTGCTGTTTTATTGTATTTTTACATGTAGCATCACACTTATTCGTAATTGTCACAATCTCGGATGAATTGATATTAGGGTCAGAATAAAGTGCTACAGGCGTACTACTACAAGAGCAAAGTAGGAATACAGAAGCAAAACAAAAAAATTTAAACATTCTTTTAATTTCCCAATAAATTTAGGCTTATGATAAATCAAGTTTTTTAATTATCTAGTTGTTTAATTACCCTATTATGAACAGCAACTTCTTTATTTCCCCTTATAATTTTTTTATAAGCTGGATGATATTAATTAAACATTTTGGTTTGATCGAATTTCCGAATACATTAACCTTTATTCATGCTATACATAGTTATAAGAATCAAACTTGCATTGATTTATATGAAACAAACTATTTTTAATAATTTTAGAATTTTTATTAAAAATTTGGATCCGAACAAAGGCCAAATTTTATATAGCCTTTTTAAAGTCCCACTCTACTTATTTATACCTGCATGGCTTCTATGGAGCTTCACCATAATGCTGAATGAAGGGTTCACTTTAGAAATTCTAAAAACTATAGCTAGTTTGCCACTACTACTCTTTGCGGTTGTAATGACCTATTACATACTCGCATTTGTTCCCGCTTATTTATTTCAACTCTTCTTGCAAAAGTATAATTTCATAAATTTTTTCTCAATTATTGTTAGTGCGATCATACTTATTACGTTAATTCTTAGTTTAATAGGTTTCGAATTCGCCCCAATAGAAACAATCATTTTCTTTAGTTATTTTTCTGTGACTTTCGCTATTACATATTGGATTTTATTGCTAAAAACTTTAAAAAAATCAGAAAAATCTCAAGACCAAAATTTCTCTTAGATCTGCTAGAAAGCCTTTATTACAGAGTGCAAAAATGCCTTTTAATTTTTTAAAAATCTTCATTCAAAATTTAGATCCAGATAAAGATCAAATTTGGCATTGTCTAATCATGACACCCATCTATTTATACATAGTTACTTTATTCATATTTTTAAGCTCTTTAATCATCCATAAAGATTTTTCTTTTGAGATTTTACTAAACACTCCTGTCGGACTACTCTTTATTGCAGCCATTTATTACATATTGGTTTTTATACCTGCTTATTTTTTACAACTATTTTTATTGAAATTCAATTTCCTTAATTTCGTTTCTATTCTTGTTAGCGCAATTTTTCTTAGCTTTTTAATTCCAAATATTTTAGCAATTTTATTTATCACCCCATGGCAAATCCTTCCAATAGAAATCATATTTATGGTCAGTTTCTTTTCTTTAATTTTTGCTCTTACATATTGGGTTTTGCTACTCAAAACTTTAAAAAAAGCAGCTAAACAATCAAATCTGAAATTCCCAAACTAGCCTTTGCCACTCCCCCACAAAATCCTTATACTTAGTGGCAATTTTTCTCATAAATTCGTGGATGCTACATGAGTCGCGCCATCTCGCACATTGATACATTTCAGGGTTTAATTCTTGCCCTACAAAACTATTGGGCCGAACAAGGTTGCGTCGTACTACAACCTTACGACATGGAAATGGGCGCTGGAACATTCCACACCGCAACATTCTTACGTGCTTTAGGGCCTGAAACTTGGAATGCTGCATACGTTCAACCTTCACGTCGTCCAAAAGATGGCCGCTATGGTGAAAACCCGAACCGTTTGCAACACTACTATCAGTTCCAAGTGGTACTTAAGCCAAATCCAGACAATATCCAACAGCTTTATCTCGATTCTTTAAAAGCAATCGGGATTGATACGCTTACTCACGACATCCGTTTCGTAGAAGATAACTGGGAATCTCCAACGCTAGGTGCTTGGGGCTTAGGTTGGGAAGTTTGGCTTAACGGTATGGAAGTAACTCAGTTCACTTACTTCCAACAAGTCGGTGGTGTTGAATGTTACCCAGTAACAGGCGAAATCACTTACGGTTTAGAACGTCTTGCAATGTACCTTCAAGGTGTTGACTCGGTTTATGACCTTGTTTGGACTAAAGGCCAATTCGGCACGGTAACTTACGGCGACGTATTCCATCAAAATGAAGTTGAACAATCGACTTATAACTTTGAATACGCTCCAGTTGAAAAACTATTTGAACTATTTGATTTTTACGAATCAGAAGCAAACCGTTTAATTGAAGCAAAACTTTCTCTTCCTGCCTATGAGCAAGTGGTTAAAGCGTCTCATACCTTTAACTTGCTTGATGCACGTGGCGCAATTTCTGTGACTGAGCGTCAACGTTACATTTTACGTGTACGTACTTTAGCGCGTGCTATTGCACAAAGTTATGTACAAGCACGTGCAGAGCTTGGCTTCCCAATGGCAGAACCACACTTACGTGATGAAGTATTGGCACAGCTAAAAGCACAAGCTGAAAGTGAAGCAGCAAAGGCGGAGAAAAACTAATGAGCAAACATACTGTTTTATTCGAACTTGGCTGTGAAGAGCTTCCACCAAAAAGCTTAAAAACTTTACGTGATGCACTACAAGCAGAAACGGTAAAAGGCTTAAAAGATGCGGGCTTAAACTTCGCATCAGTTGAAGCTTATGCTGCTCCACGTCGTTTAGCGCTTAAAATTGTTGATATCGATGCTGCACAAGCCGATACACAAAAACGTTTTGACGGCCCTGCTGTTCAAGCGGCTTACGATGCAGAAGGCAAACCGACTAAAGCACTTGAAGGCTTTATGCGTGGTCAAGGCATTACTGTTGATCAGCTTTCTACTTTCCAAGCAGGTAAAGTTGAAAAAGTTTGCTATTTAAAAGATGTAAAAGGTCAAAGCCTTGACGCTTTACTTCCACAAATTTTACAAACTGCATTAGACAATTTACCAATTGCTAAGCGTATGCGCTCTGCTGCAAGCCGTACCGAATTTGTACGTCCAGTGAAATGGGTTCTTTTACTTAAAGATGACCAAATTGTTGACGCAACTATTCAAGATCACAAAGCTGGCAATGTGACTTATGGTCACCGTTTCCATGCACCTGAAGCTGTGACTTTAGCGCATGCAAATGACTATTTAGCTGCTTTAGAAAAAGCGTATGTTGTTGCGAACTTTGAAAAACGTCAAGCAACCATTCAAGAACAAGTGAAAAAGTTAGCTGATGAAGTGAACGCAACTGCAATTGTTCCAGTGGATTTACTTGATGAAGTAACAAGCCTCGTTGAATGGCCAGTTGCTCTTCGTGCAAACTTTGAAGAGCGCTTCCTTGCTGTTCCTCAAGAAGCACTCATTACGACGATGCAAGACAACCAGAAATATTTCTGCTTGATCAATAGCGAAGGTAAATTACAGCCTTACTTCATTACTGTTTCAAACATTGAGTCTAAAGACCCAACTCAAATTATTGAAGGTAACGAAAAAGTTGTTCGTCCTCGTTTGTCTGATGCTGAGTTCTTCTTCTTACAAGATCAAAAGCAACTGCTTGCATCTCGTAAAGAAAAATTAGCAAACATGGTATTCCAAGCTCAGCTTGGTACACTTTGGGACAAATCAACACGTATTGCAAAACTTGCAGTTGCATTATCTGCAATCACTGGTGCAAACCCAGCAGATGCTGAAAAAGCTGCATTACTTGCTAAATGTGACTTAACTTCTGAACTTGTAGGTGAGTTCCCCGAGCTTCAAGGTATTGCGGGTACTTACTACGCACGTATTGAAGGTGAAAACACTGAAGTTTCAGAAGCTTTAGGTGAGCAATATTTACCAAAATTTGCGGGTGATGTTTTACCTAAAACTAAAACAGGTACAACCATTGCGCTTGCTGACCGTTTAGATACCCTGGTTGGTATTTTTGGCATTGGACAAGCGCCTACAGGTTCTAAAGACCCGTTTGCTCTTCGTCGTTCAGCAATTGGTATCTTACGTTTAATCATTGAAAATGAGCTAGACGTAACAATTGAAGAATTAGTAAATCTTGCGCTTCAAGGTTATGGCGATATCGTTAAAGACCACGACAAAACTCGTGCTGATGCAGTTGCATTCTTGGAAGGTCGTTACCGAGCTAAGTACGAAGACCAAGGCGTTGCCGTTGACGTACTTCAAGCTGTTCAAGCACTTGCACCAAAATCTCCACTTGATTTTGACAAGCGTGTAAATGCTGTTAACCACTTCCGCACATTACCTGAAGCTGCGGCACTTGCTGCTGCAAATAAACGTGTTGCTAACATTCTTGCAAAAGAAGCAGCACCAGAAGGTTCTGTAGTTGAAGCAAACTTGGTTGAAGCTGCTGAAAAAGCATTATTTGCTGAGCTTCAAGCAGTGACACCTGTGGTTGAGCCATTACTTGCAGCAAAAGATTACACTGCTGCCCTTTCTAAGCTTGCAGCACTTCGCGCGCCGATTGATGCATTCTTTGATGGCGTAATGGTAATGGCAGATGATGCTGACCTGAAGGCAAATCGTTTACGTTTATTGGCTCAGTTGCGTAACTTGTTTACTGCTGTGGCTGATGTGAGCGTGTTGCAGGGTTAATTAGCTTATTATGAAATAAAGGGATCTTTTATAGATCCCTTTATTTTTAAATTAAACAAAGTCTTTAATTTCTTCTAAACTTTTCGATGGCTCAAACCACATAAAATCATAATCAGCTACATCATGAATATAAAACGGATCATTTTTCATGATTTCTTCAGCTTCTTGAACCGAAGAGCTTAAAACTAAAATTACTCCGCCTACTCTATTTTCTCGACGTCCTGATGCTAGAAACTTCTTTTGCTCATAGTAATGATCTAAAAATGCAATATGCTGTTTCAGTACAGCATCAACTTCGGCTAACGGTTTTTTATAGGTCAGGGTAACAACTATCATTTCATTCTCTTAAAGCAAGTAGCGCATAACATAGGAACATTAAACTACAAATAGCTTATTCGATAGTACGCCTATTCCCCCAATTCATCCATACCAAACTCCCCACAATAATCACCCCACCTAACAGCACCATTATTGACGGTTTTTCATTTAAGAAAACAACTGCCAGACTCATTGCGACAATGGGCGAACAATATAAAAAATTCGATGCAATCGTTAACGGCATATTTTTAAGAACATAGCCCCAAAGTACATAAGCCATCGCACTTGGGAAAATACCCAACAAAACTATAGACATATTGGCTTGCCAAGTAGCATGTAAAATTTCATGGGGTAAATGAGTACTATAAAATAGTAAAGGAATGGTCCCAAACCAAATGATGTAGCACATCATGCTCAAAGCATCATAATTTAAAGCAAATTTCTTATATAAATTAAAGTAGAGACCCCATGCAATTGCAGCCAAAACAATAAATAAACTATAAGGACTCGGTACACCAAAACCATGATCTCCACTGACCACCAACACGGCACCGCAAAGCCCTAGCAAAATACACAACCATTGTTTGAAACGAATTTTTTCTTTAAAAAGCAAAGCTGAAATAATAAAGGTAAATAACGGAATAGATTGGCTCAAAATACTAGAGGCAACCGCAGTCACATATTGCTGCCCTGTATTGATAAGCAGATGATGCAGCGTCACAGAGAAAAATCCTAATACTGCAAGCGCAGGAATATCTTTCCACTTTAAAGGTTGAATGGCTTTTTTCATGACCAAAAGCAGTAAAAAAACCGATGCGATCAAAAAGCGAAGCAACGCAATATGCTGCGGTGTATATGAATGCAAGGCACTATGTACGCCAATAGGTGAATAGCCCCAACAAAAGACAGTCACAGCAATACATAAATAGAGCTTAAATGCGGGAGGCTGGGTTTCGGCAGCAAGAGAAATTGCCATGTTAAATCTGCACTAATGAAATGGAACTCTTTCATCATATGCGCATGGATAGTTGAATAAAATTAACTTATATTGAGTTTAATATTCATTAAAAGTGAATGATAAAACATGGATATCGCTCAATTAAAGATGTTCCAAACCGTGGTTGAATGCGGAACAATGGCTAAAGCATCAATGCAACTACATTGCGTACCATCCAATATCACAACGCGTATTAAACAACTCGAAGAAGAACTAGGCACACCGCTGTTTTATCGTGAAGGTAAAGCTTTAAAACTCACCCCATCAGGAGAAATTTTCCTAAATTATTGCCATAAAATTTTAGCGTTATGTGATGAGGCAAAACGTAGTATTCACCCTGATGCACCGCCCTCTGGCCCACTCAAAATTGGAGCGATTGAATCGTCTGCCACAACTCGTCTGCCTAGCTTACTTGCGAAATATCATCAGCGCTATCCAGAGGTTTCTATTCAAATTATTACAGGCACATGGAAACAGCTATTAGTCGATATTTCTCAGCACAAACTTGATGGGGCAATTGTTGCCGGCAATATTGATTTTCCAATGTTAAATAAGCTCGGTATTTACCATGAAGATATGGTCTTAATTGCATCTCACTCTTTGGGAGAGATTCATTGCCAAGAAGACCTGATTGGTAAAGAAATTTTTATGTGGACGGAAGGCTGTCCTTACCGTGCAGCCCTTGAAGAATGGCTTAAACTGAAGAATATCTCTCTTCCCATCACCAGCATTACCAGCTATGCCACGATTATTGGCTGTGTCAGTGCAGGCTCAGGGGTGGCGTTAGTACCTAAAAGTATTTATGAGCAATATAAAAATTTGGCCCATATCCAAAGTTATAAATTTGAATATCTTGCTTTTATGCAGAACCACTTTTTCTGGCACAAAAATGTGAGTAACCATAAAGCGAGAGACATGTTTATAGAATTGATTAAGACTGAATTTAGCTTATGAATCATTGCAATGATTGGTTTAGCGCTATTAAATGATGATTTATCGTAATCAAATCGTATGGGTTTTATCTCATTGCAGTACAAGCTTTATTTTTAACAGTAAGATCACCACTTCATCTTTTGATTCTGGTTGGGGAGATTGATCCATATGAAAACCTTACAAGTGTTATGCGTTGCAAGTTCTATATTGGCTTCATCAACCTTATTTGCAGAAACAACACAGCCACAACAAGTTGTTGAAACGACACCTAAAACACAACCTTATGGTGACAATCCTAGCTTAGGACGCGTACTGTTGTATAAAACAGGCAAAGGCATACAAAATTTAGGAGACTCTATTCAAGGTGCTTCTGAAAAAACATCGAATAAAATTAGTGAGAAATGGCAAAACACCAAAGAATTTACTGCTGAAAAAGCAGAAGTCGTTCAACAAAAGGCAGATACAGCCAAAGTATTTACTGAACAAAAAATAGAACAAGCCAAACAAAATATTACCAGTAGCCGAAATGGTGAAAATATCCCGATCGAGCAAGGTGAGTTAAGTAAATCAAGCACAACAGCTAACTAATTTTTTTGGATAGCGCGATAACTTCGCGTGCTTATAAACACAGATATTCATCTAGAAATAATGTCATTAAGTATAAGAAAGCTGGGAATCTGCCTTATGAATAGTCAAAAACTCCTCTTTTCAACACTATGCTGCTTAACATTAACTGCATGTGCGACCTCTACACCTCCTTCTTCATCTTATTCTCAGGCACAAGTCTTAGAACAAGATACGAATATCGAGGCTTATCCCTCTACCACAGGTAATGTAGCCAAACTCATTAAACAAGATAAACAGGCTTGTATGATTGAATTTACTGGCTATTTAGGGGGTGGACATGTAACTGAGCACTGGACTTTTAATAATAATGGTCTGATTTCAGCGACCTCTTCAACTATGCAATATCCTGATGAATCAGGCATATTAAATCAGGCAACCAACTCTACAACCAAAAGCTCAACGACTTTTAATATTCAAGATCCAGAAATTCAGAATAATTTCAAGAAACTCCAAAGCAACTTTAATCCAGCGAATCTAGCAAAGTGTAATTAATACTTTTTCATAAAAAGCCCGTTGCAGAAGTTACCCTTTGCAACGGGTTATAGCCATTTATAAATTTCTTGGACCAAATTTAAAAAATTATAAATAAGCTATTTAATTAATAGTCAAACCATTTGTTGCTGCCAGTAAATCAATACGAGGGAAAACCAATCCCGTTCTTGGGTCAGTAATTGGTTTACCTGTCGTTTTTAAACGACTAATCGTTTGATCAATACTTTCTGTCGGACTCACACGATTTGCTCTTAATAAAGCAATCGCGCCAGCTACATGCGGTGTCGCTTGAGATGTACCGCCCATGGTATAACCACCTGCCGTAATCATTGCTCCCGGTGCTAATAAGGTCACAAGACTACCGCCATTACTGAAGCACGCCACCTTGTCTGCTGCAGTTGTCGGGTCAGAACATTTCACCGGATTCCCCCATGACACACCACCAATATTACTATCATAAACAGCCCCCACTCTTACTGCCCCAGCAACACAAGCAGGAGATGAGATGCCATCTGAAAATGCATCATTGCCTGAAGCAACTACAGGCACTACCCCAGCAGCTCGTGCATTGGCAAATGCAGTTCCATAACTACTATCACTACACTCCGAGGTATATTTAACACCCGGTACGCCAAGGCTTAAGTTGACTGCTTTAATATTATAGGTTTGTGCATTATTTACAGCCCAATTAATCCCTGCGAGGATATCACTATCATAAGCTGTGCTTACCCATTTACCTTGGGATCTGACCTTTCTAAAAACATCTATGCCTATAATTTTGGTTTTGGTAGCAACCTTAGATACGATGCCTGAAACATTGCTTCCATGTCCATCATCATCTAAAGCGCCATCATCTGGTGCACTATCAAATGAATAAACCACTCGACATGTGCTTGATGGTGTATTTACTGCCGTACAGCCAAAATCAGAGTGAAGATAATTCACACCTGTATCAATCACTGCCACACTAGAGCCTTCGCCCGTAAAACCATTGGTATTGGCCTGTGGTTGATTAATTAAAGGTAAACTTTCATTGGTCGTAGTCCGGTTAATACGGTTCGGATAAACTGCTTTAACATTTGGATCATTTAATAAAGTCACCAAAGCTTCGCGATTACTAATTCGATAGAAAGCTAAAGGCAAATTATTGTAGTCCCGAAGTACTTGGACACCACCAGCACGGTTAAACCTTGCCTGTATATTCTTTTTATTTGTTGCAATATAACTCCGCCGTTCTAAACCGGAAGGCACACTCACCGAAGGAATATTGTATTCGACGATTAAATCATTCGAATCATTATTGACCAAGGCATCCAAATCGATTTTGCCCTGAAATACTTTTTGTTTTGCTGCTTGATTTAACCGCTGTTTAGCACCTTGAGAATCCAAAGGAAGAGCGGATGCAGTTGTACTTAATATCGTACATAGACCTAATAGAAATAACGTTTTACTTTGCATTATTTTTCTCCGTAGTTTTTCAACTAACAATTTGCTTATTTCGCTTTTATTTCATTTGCTGGATCTTTTTCCGGATCAATCGGTTGAATAGAAAGATCACTTTTTGTGTCATAAAAAGGAACGGTATCAGCTGATACCGATTGAGGATGAGTTGAATGTTGAGATAGATTTTTAGGTTGAGTAGGCTCCTTAAGTTTAGAAAGAAAGGACGAGGTGTCTGGTTGTGGCGAATTCGACTCATGTAAAGCAGAATTGAACACATCAGATGCACCACTTGTCGGCTTAAGATAGAGAACAACGGCGACCAAGCCGACCAATACAAGAAGGGAAGCAATAATTTTCATCTGTCATATCTCTGTTTTTTTGTTTATAGATATCTATTTTTATTTTTGATTATTCGAAATAAAGCGCTATTTCTTTCAATACATTTCATGTGAAATTTCTATTTCATAAAATGTACAACCCTGAGAAAAGCTAAAGTACCTTTTCCCGAATAAGCAAAAATACAGTTCTGCCCTGTACATTTATATTTCTGGCAGAATATGGTTCAAAAAAGTGCTAAAAAAGCACTCCATTCTCATAATAAGCAATAATTATGCCGTTTCCTCTAATAAATAATTAGATTCACATCACATTTAAAGATATAAAGGACAAGTCGAGAAAAACCGAAAGAGAAAAAATTAAAGGATATTTTTTAAAAGAGGAAAGACAAGAGAGTCTAATTAGAATATCTAACAAATAGATGTTCTTTTTCACTTTATTATTAATTTTTATTAATCTTCACAATTTATCCCTAGTCTGTTTACTCAACGTAACACTGTTGTAACATTTTGATGAAGACAGTTCACAAGACTATATTCCCTTGGCTATGATTCGTTTGCGTTTATGAAATACCTCACTAAAAGGGTATATTCTTTGAAGGATATCGCAATGAAAATGATGAAAACAGCTATCGTTACTGCAAGTGTTCTTGCTTCTGCCTCTATTTTTGCACAAAGTGCGGACGTTAATGCAGGTGCTTCTGCTCAAGTAAATGTACAACCGGGTGGTCTTGTTAGTGGCGTAGCCAATACAGTCAAAAATACTGCTCATAATGTAGGTAGCTCAGCGAAGCATGCTGGTCATGTAGCGGCTGACACTACAGTTAAAGCAACAAAAAAAACAACAGGAAAAGTGACTGAACTTTCTTCTAAAGCTGCAAATGGTACAAAACATTTTGCTACCGAAGCTGCGACAGGTACTAAAAATGTAGCAACTAAAGCCGCAACTAGTACTAAACATTTTGCTACCGAAGCAGTAACAGGTACTAAAAATGTAGCGACTAAAGCTGCAAACGGTACTAAAAACTTAGCAGTTGAAGCGAAAGCTGATACAAAAGCAGGTGTTGATGCTGTAAAAGCTAAAGTTGCAGAAAAACAAGCAGACCAAAAAGAATTTACTGCTGAAAAACAAGCTAATGCTCAAGCGCATGTAGATGCAGTAAAAACTCGTGTAGCTCAAAACCAAGCTGAGCAAAAAGAATTTGTAGCTGACACTAAAGCTGATGCTCAAGCAAAATTAAATGCAGCTCAACCAGCTCATGGAGTTAACGCTCAAACAGGTGTAAACGTTGGTGTTAATGTTGCTGGTATTAATGCAAATGCAAACGTAAATGCAGGCGCTCAAGCGACTACACAAAAAGCTGAAAAGAAATCTTTTATTAAAGGTCTTTTCGGTAATAACTAATCCGTTATAAATAAAAAAGGGCAATTAATTGCCCTTTTTTATTTCTCAAAATCAAGTATTCAACTCGTTTCAGTTAAAACTAAGCCTGCACGCAAACCAAGCTTCACATTTGGGTTTGGAAATAAAATCCAGACCTGATCTTGCTCAACCACATAATTACCAGAAGGTTGAGTTGCAATGATTTCACCTTTGGTAAAAGTCGAAAAATTCGGAGCTTCAGCAGATAAATTCATCTGGAAGTCTTCATCTTTTTTAATTAAAGAATCAGACACTTTAAAGACTCGAATTTTTGTTTTATTGCGTAGCGGTAAGGCTTGCTCAGAAACTACATTACGAATAACTTCATCAATTGCAGCAAATTGGCTCAAGTCATTTTGCCCAAATGGCAAGGCTTTGCCTAACTCTAAAGTTGCGCTCGCCGCTTTAAAATTCTCACTCGTAAAATGTGTAAACGTTTTACCTACCGCATTGTGATAAACCAAAGCATCTAAATCGGCTGCTTCAAGACTTGCTGTTAAATCAGCATCATAGCCATGCGTTTGATAGGGAAATAAAGCAAACGTTGGTAACAATGAAGCACGAATTGCTGTGTGTAAATCATAGTGATAGCGTTTAGCGTCACTTGCACTTTCTTGAAAGAAGTTTGTGACAACTTGCTCTAAAACTTCAGCACGCTTTGATTCTTCAGTCACGGCTAGAGTTTTATATCCACCACAAAACATTCGATTTACATCGTCATGCACATAGCGTTTGCCTTGACGCATTGCATAAGGGTTACCCAATACAAGCAGCAACCTCACAGCAAGGTTTAAACGCCCTGCAAATAAATCCGTGCAAAGATGAGATAACAATTCAATTGGTGCTGTTTCATTACCATGCACTCCAGCTGACAGTACGACAGCTTTGTCGTACTGTGCGTTTGGCGTACATTCAAGAAGTCCTTCATCCAACCAGCGCCAAGAAAAATTATTTTGTTTTCCTTCGCGAGTTGTAGGCTGCTCGCCTTGTAAGGTTAATGCTAGAAAATCTTGCATGTCACCTCCTCATTATTTTTGGAAAGGATAAACCGAACCTAAACCTAAAATTTTGGTCAGTTCGTCAAGTGCCATACGGCTTTCCATTAACAAATGCGGATCAGCCAAATCTTCTTGTGCTAAACGATCACGATAATGTTTATCAACCCATTGATTGAGTGTGCCAAACAACTGATCGTTCATGAGTACTTTTGGATTTACGGCATTTAACTCAGTTTCGTTTAAAGCTACACGTAAACGTAGACAAGCTGGACCACCACCGTTACGCATACTTTCGCGTAAGTCATATACCTGAATAGCATCAATTGGTGTGCCCATTTGAATCATGTCATTTAAATAGCCCCACACAGCTGTATTTTGACGAGACTCTTCTGGTACAACAATAGTCATTCCACCATCTGGACGAGTCAAAATTTGGCTATTAAATAAATAGGTTGCTACGGCATCGTCAACGGTAACACGGTTTTCAGGGACTTCAATTGAAATAAAGTCTTCACCGATGCTTGCCATTTTTTGACGAATTTCAGCAAAAGCCTGATCTTGATTTAAAAAGGCATGTTGATGATGGAATAAAACCTGTTGATTACTTACCGCGATCACATCATTATGGAAAACGCCCTGATCAATTACATCCGGATTTTGCTGAACAAAAACAGTATGTGCATCATCTAAACGGTGCAAACGTGCAATTGCTTCACTTGCCTCACGCGTTTGACGAGCCGGATAGCGTTTTGGTCCCGGCAAGCCATTATTTAAATGTTGTTGACCATAAACAAAAACCTGAACACCGCGCTTAGCATAATCACCACCTAAACGGTTGTGATTGGCTGCTCCTTCGTCACCAAACAAAGCTACTTGTGGTAATGCTTCGTGGTGTACAAAGTGGCGTTCATTTTTAAAGATTGCTTGTAAAACTTGGCTTGTAGTTTCAGCTTCAATTGAACGGTGAAACTTATTGTTCAAGTTCGCTGCTGTGAAATGCACACGCTCATCTTGGCTATCTGCCGAAGGTGAAACAGTAGCCGCATTGGCAGTCCACATTGGAGAAGCTGAACTTAAAGATGACAATAGTTCAGGTGAATGACGCATTGCTTGAGCAACAACGCTAATGTCATCACCTGTAAAACCTAAACGGCGTAACATTGGAACATGTGGACGCTCATGCGGAGCAAGTACACCTTGTTTCATTCCCATGTCAGCCAAAGCTTTCATCTTTAGCAAACCTTGTTTAGCTGCTAATTTTGGATTCGAGGTATTATTACGGTTTTTTGTCGATGCTTCATTACCAAACGACAAACCCGCGTAGTGATGTGTTGGTCCCACTAAACCATCGAAATTTACTTCATATCCTTTCATTTTTTTCTTTCCCTAGTGTTTAAGGCAACACAATCCCTGGAGATAATTTTTCTGGTAAGGTTAAGCTGTCACTTTCAAGTGATGCCATTGGCCAAGCACAATAGTCGGCAGCATAAAAAGCACTCGCGCGGTGATTACCTGATGCCCCTACACCACCAAACGGTGCAGCACTTGAAGCTCCAGTTAACGGCTTATTCCAATTCACAATACCCGCACGTGCTTCAATGAGTAAGTCATCAAACAGTTCACGTTTTGGTGAAACCAAACCAACTGACAAGCCAAAACGAGTTGCGTTAGCAATTTTTAATGCTTCATCAAAGTTGTCATAACGTTGAATGGTGGTAAGCGGGCCAAAATATTCTTCATCCGGAATATCTTTCACGCCTGTGACATCAACAATACCCGGAGTAAGTAGAGAACTGTCTTCTTGAGGACGTGTCATGGCTAATAAACTTTTTGCACCCAGCTCAAGTAACCTTTGCTGAGCAAGCATCATATTTGATGCGGCAACGGACGAGATAACGCCACCCATAAATGGTTGTTGCTCATCATTCCAACGACCAACTTTTAGATTTTTTGCGACTTCAACGAAACGTTGAATAAATGCATCACCTTCTGCACCATTTTTCACCAAGATACGGCGTGCACATGTACAACGCTGACCTGCCGAAACAAATGCAGATTGAATAGTGAGATTAACCACAGCATCGACATCAATAATTTCATCAATAATCAATGCATTATTGCCGCCCATTTCAAGCGCAAGGATTTTCTCAGGAGCACCTGCCATTTGCTTATGCAAGTGATAACCCGTGTTTGCACTTCCAGTAAACAATAAACCGTCAATTTCATGTGAAGCAGCTAGCGCTTCACCAGTGGTACGACCACCTTGCACTAAGTTCATCACACCATTTGGCAAACCCGCTTGCTGCCAAAGTTTTACAGTTTCTTCAGCAGTCCAAGGTGTTAATTCACTTGGTTTAAATACAACTGTGTTGCCAGCAAGCAATGCAGGAACAATATGCCCATTTGGTAGATGGCCCGGGAAGTTATATGGACCGAAAACTGCAAGCACACCATGCGGACGATGACGTAAAGATGCTACACCATCGGCCATTTCAGTTGAGCTTTCGCCTGTACGCTGGTGGTAAGCGCGAATCGAAATCGCAACTTTGCCAATCATTGATTGAACTTCAGTTAACGTTTCCCAAAATGGCTTACTGGTTTCTTGGCTAATAACTTCTGCTAAATGCTTTTTATTTTCTTCAAGCAAAGCGGCAAATTTTTCAACAATCGCTACACGCTCTGCAAGTGGTAAACGCGCCCAAGCTGGAAACGCAGTACGCGCTGCCTGACAAGCTTGTTCTACATTAGTAGCAGTAGCCTCGGCACCTGACCATACAGTTTGGTTATCAACAGGATTTGTTTTCTCAAATGTTGCGCCGCTGCCTTGTAACCAGACACCGTTTATAAATAAAGAGTTTGACATCAGGATACTTCCATTGGATTTAGTGATAACACACGAACAACGTGACCTTCTTGTACACCGAGTTTTTCAGCTTGTTCATGTGTTAAATTTATTGTGTTATCAACAAGATCAAGCTTTAACAGCATTGCCTTATAGTCATGATAATTATCATTGGCAATGAGATATTGGGTCTTACCGACCGCAGCTTCACTTGTAATTTTGACGTTTAGTAACTGACTTTCTTTTACTGCTCGCAATTCATCAATATTGGCTTCAATAGTTGGACCAGCATCAAAAATATCGACATATCCTTGATAGCGTAAGCCTTCCGACTCAAGCACATGATAAGCAGGTAAAGTTTGTGGATGCATTTTTCCAATTACCTCTTGCGCATCTTTTGGCAAGAGATCTACATAGACTGGGAAACGTGGCATAAGCTCTGCAATAAATACTTTTTGCCCAATTCCACTCAAATAGTCTGCTGTTGAAAAATCCATATTAAAGAAATGGTGACCAATCGCATCCCAAAATGGAGAACATCCATTTTCGTCTGAGAAACCACGCATTTCAGCAATTAACTTTTTCTCGAAATATTGCTTAAAGGCAGCGATAAACATAAAACGGATCTTCGATAAGAATTTACCGTTTTGGTTTTCACGACGCTCTGGATCTAAAAATAGTGTACAGAGTTCGCTACTACCTGTTCTGTCATTACTTAAAAATAAAGTAGGTAATGACTTATAGACATTTAATGCTTTTGAAGCGTGTACTTGAGTACCAACATGAAAGTTGTACCAAGGTTCAATGAGTCCTACAGCAACTTCAATTGCACTTAATCCAATAACACGTTGAGCTTCTGTATCTTCAAGAACAAATAGATAACCTTGTTCACTTTTATGGACATTGCCATTTAAAGTATTGCGAGTACGTGAAATTCGAGCCGAAAGTGTATCCATATTTTGTGGCAAGGAAGTCAGGCCTACACCCGACTTACCTGCTAATTTATAAATATCTTCAAGGTCTCGAAACTCGGCATGACGGACGATCATCATGGCTAGCTTTCCTTTTTTTTATTTAGCCAACTTTGCCAATGCGCGTTTTAAACGAGCAATCCCTTCATCAATATCTTGTTCAGGAATAATTAGAGACGGTGTAAAACGAACCACGTTTGGTCCCGCGATTAAAGCAAGCAAACCTTCTTCGCCCGCCCAAGTCGTAATGTCTTTCGCTTTCCCTGCATACTCAGCTTTTAATACACAACCAATGAGTAAGCCTTGACCACGAATTTCTTCAAAAATCGGGTATTCAGTATTCAATTTATTTAATGCGTCTAGGAAATATTGATGACGATGTTTTACACCTTCAAGTACTTCAGGCGTATTAATAAACTCAAACACTGCACCTGCAACCGCACTCGCTAACGGGTTACCACCATAAGTCGTACCATGTGTACCGACTGAGAAATGCGGAGCAAATTTATCTGTTGTTAACATTGCACCGACTGGAAAACCACCACCTAGTGCTTTTGCAGTGGTTAATACATCCGGAATAACGCCAGAGTTCATGTAGGCATAAAGTGCACCAGTACGACCAACACCAGTTTGTACTTCATCAAAAATCAGCAATGCACCAAACTCATCACACAGTGCACGTAAACCTTTTAAAAATTCGATGTCAGCAGGAATAACGCCGCCTTCACCTTGGATCGGCTCAACAATAACTGCACAAGTTTGCTCATTAATGACCGCTTTTGCAGCTTCTAAATCATTAAAGGCAACATGATTAATACCGTTCGGAAGTGGTGCAAAGTCTTGTGAATATTTAGGTTGACCACCCGCCGAAACGGTAAATAAGGTACGGCCATGGAAAGCATTGTTAAATGCCACAATGCCACTTTTGCCAGCAACACCGCTGTCTAGTCCAACTTTACGAGCTAGTTTTAATGCTGCTTCGTTCGCTTCTGCACCTGAGTTACAGAAGAAAACCTTGTCTGCAAATGTATTTTCAGTGAGTTGTTTTGCAAGGCGTAGTACTGGTTCATTTGTATAACCGTTACCAACGTGCCAAAGTTTTGTTGCTTGTTCTGTTAAAGCATTTACTGCCACTGGATGCGCATGACCTAATGCGTTTACTGCAATCCCGCCTGCAAAATCGATATATTCTTTATTTTCTTGATCCCAAATACGTGAACCTTCGCCACGTACCGGAATGAAATTTGCCGGTGCAAAAACTGGAACCATCCAGTCGTTAAAGTTGCTTCGAGTTACAGAAATTGGCTGTTCCATGCTTACCTCAGTATTTATTTAATATATTCGATAACACTTAAATTTAAATAATTCAGAAAAAGGGGCTGAACAAATAAACCCTATAACATCCTTTATATTTGTTCAGACCACTTTTTCTAAAAGTAATTTCCGCAGATTAGCCTGGGAAAATACCGCGTTCTTTACGAGCTTTTAAGATACGCTCACATGCCAAGATGTAAGCCGCTGTACGTAAAGTACAAGCGTTGCTGTTTGCTGTATTCCAAACATCTTCCATAGCTTGAACCATCAATTTGTCTAAACGCTCGTTGATTTCTTCTTCGCTCCAGAAGTAGCTCGCCATGTCTTGAACCCATTCGAAGTAACTTACAGTTACACCGCCGGCGTTACATACCACGTCAGGAACTACAACAATGCCACGCTCAACTAATACGTCTTCAGCTTTAGGATATGTCGGGCCGTTTGCGCCTTCTAAAATCAACTTAGCTTTAAGTTTTTGAGCACGTTCAACAGTGATTTGACCTTCTAGTGCAGCTGGAACAATAATGTCAACTTCAGCTGTCCAGAAATCTTCGTCAGCAATTGATTGAGCGCCGGCAAAACCACCAACACCTTGATTTGCATTTACGTGATCACGTAATGCTTCAAGATCAATACCATCAGCATTGAAAATTGTGCCAGTGTGGTCTTGAACGTGTGTAACTTTCGCTTTCGATTCAACAAATAAGAAAGCTGCTTCACTACCTACGTTACCAAAACCTTGAATAGCAACTTTCGCGCCTTCAATTGGTAAATTAATTTTTGCTGCTACTTCACGACCTGTAACGAATACGCCACGACCAGTTGCTTTCACACGACCTAAAGAACCGCCTAAGTGAACTGGTTTACCAGTTACAACACCAGTTACCGTGTGACCTTGGCTAGTAGAATAAGTATCCATCATCCAACCCATGATATTGGCATTCGTACCAACGTCTGGAGCAGGAATATCTTTTTGAGGCCCAATAATATGACCAATTTCAGTCGTATAACGACGAGTCAAACGCTCTAATTCACGAGTTGATAATTTACGTGGATCAACACGGATACCACCTTTTGCACCACCAAATGGCAAGTTCAAAACAGCAGTTTTAATTGTCATCCATGCAGACAACGCCATCACTTCATTCAAATCAACATTTGGATGGTAACGAACACCGCCTTTACCTGGACCACGAGACAAGTTGTGTTGTACACGGTAACCTTCAAAGTGCTGGATCGAACCGTCATCCATCACGATTGGCACGTCAACAATAAGCGCACGCTTAGGACGTTTTAAAGTATCGATATAATCAGCTAAGTGTTCTAAATATGGCGCTACACGGTCAATTTGTGCCAAGTAAGTTTGCCATGCATTGCTATGTTCGTTTACGTATGAAAGATCTGACATCTTTTTTCCTATATACCTTCATAGACTCAGATTTGATAAATCTGTAGTCTTTATTATTCAGCAACCAAAACCTTGCAATAACAAAGTCTTAGTTTATTTACTAAACCTTCTGCTCTTCTAAAGCATTAGATTTTTTAAATTCCATTTGTTGATACTAAAAGTATGATCTACTTTTATATATCGATATCTTTTACAAGCTTTCTTTCATGTAACTTACTGTTTATAAAGCTATCTTTATAAAAGCAAAGTTTAACCACAACCCACTTAATCCAGTCGGCTGAAATATAAATACAAAAGAAATGGCATAACCGTTTGGGAGTTAAAAAGAACGATGATTTATAAAAAAATCATATGTCCATAAAAATTATTTTGACTAATCGATAGATCCCTCCATTAGTCTTTTTAAAAATAAACATTGTTCAATAATGCTACAGATTAATTATCTCTACACATACCGCTTAAAATTAAGCCGGAACATAGCTATAAAATCTTCCAATAAATATAGCATAGAGCACACTCATTTAGAACATTTTAAAATAAATAAGCAGAGAAAAAATAATCAAATCGCACTAATCCTTATAATAAAAAAACAACAAATATTAAAAAAAGCTTAACTTTAATAAAAAAAATTTATAGGAAACATAAATTCATAATTTAAAAAAATATATCAAATTAAAATTATAAATAACAATAACTTAAAAATTAATCACCTTCATGAATTTGTCAAAAAATTATACCACCTCTACATTAAATCTATAATAAGTCCATTTCTAATTCATATTTTATAAAAACCCAAAAAGCTCTTTATCAAATAACCAAGCTAAACATAGACTTAATCAACTATTAATAATAAATAAATATTAATAAGAATCCGATAAATGGTAATTTTATAAAACAATATTTGTTTTCATGATTAAAAATAAAACTTCATTTTTAAAAAAAATACAGAAATTCTTTCTTTTGCAGTTCCTTTAAGGCACAAAAAAGGCCCCTTTCGGGACCTTTAAAAACACATTTTTCGACTAAAAAGCTTAGCTTTACACTAGATCTTTCTTTCGATAAAAAATGAAGTAGCTTGCATAGCATAAAATGATAAAAATAATGCAGCAGATAAAACCAACTTGCATAGATGGGTCAAACACCATACTGATACAGGTAACGATACAAAACAGCCCACCTACAATTGGAGTAAGAGGGAAAAGAGGTGCCGCGAAGCGTAAATCTTTTGCTGTTTTACCCGACTTATACCACTGTCTACGGAAGTTAAACTGTGAAATGCAAATCGCAATCCAAACCACAACCATTGTAAAAGCTGCAACGCCCAACAAATTCTTAAAAATTGTTTCTGGCGCGAATTGTTCTGAAAGCAATCCAGGAATTGCACCAAACATAGTTACAGTAATGGCAACAATCGGTGTTCCAGAAGGAGTTAATTTAGAAAATATTTTTGGTAATTGATTTTTTGCCGAAAGCGACCACATCATACGTGAAGCAGCAAACAAACCAGAATTTGCAGCAGATAGTAAAGCCGTAATAATTACAAAGCGAATAATGTCTTCTGCGTATGGAATACCAATATAGTTAAATACCGTCACAAAAGGACTATTACTTACTTCATTTGCACTAAGGCCTGCAAGCTGGAACGGCAGTAATGAACTAATCACCACAATTGTACCAACAAAGAAAATCAGTAAACGCCAAATAGCCGCATTGATTGCTTTAGGAACTGTCTGTGCTGGATTCTCAGCTTCCCCCGCCGCTACTCCAATTAATTCTGTGCCCGAAAAAGCAAAGTTAACAATCAGCATAGTAGCAAAAATTGGGAAGAGGCCGTTTGGGAACCAACCGTGAGCAGTTAGATTACTAAATAATGGCGCTGTTTCATGTCCGTGGTAAGGAATAAAACCAAAAATTGCCAGTAGACCTAAACCAATAAAACAAATAATAGTGACAACTTTGACGAGGGCCAACCAGAATTCAGATTCGGCAAATAATCGAGTTGAACTGATATTAAGGAAAAAAACTAAGGCGCCAAAAAAAAGAGTCCAAGCCCATACCGAGGTAGATGGAAACCACTCCTGAACCAGTAAAGCCGCAGCGGTAAACTCAGTTCCTAAAGTTGCAGTCCAAGTTAACCAATAGAGCCAAGTAATCATATAGCCCGTACCCGGACCAATATAACGACGCGCATACTCCCCAAAAGAACCTGATTCCGGTACATGAACCGCAAGTTCTCCCAGGCATAACATCACGGTATAGGCAATTAAACCGCCCAAAAAATAAGAAATAATTGCGCCAATTGGGCCTGCTTGGGAAATTACATCACCAGACCCTAAAAAAAGACCTGTACCTATGGCACCGCCAAGGGAGATCATCACCAAATGTCGAGTACTCATTGCTCGTTTCAAAGGTGCAGAACTTCCATGTTGCGATGCATCATTATTCCGATAATTTAATGATTGCATATAAAAAACTGTAACGACAATTTAGTAAAAAATCATTTTAGGAGAAAAAAATAAATATGCAATTATCTTTGAATAGTGAACTTATTTTAACCAAGCCCTTCAGGTAAAAATAAAATATATAGTAAAAACATTTAGTTATATTTTTCTATAGCTATAACTGTATTTTAATTAATCTTATATTATTTCTACAATTTATGTATTATGAAAACCCATTTATTTTTAAATATAATATTTATATACATTACTGGTTATGCCTACTTTAAATACAGCAGATCACCATATAATAAACCTACTATTTATTTAAATAATGAATTTTAAAATAATATACAAATAAGTTTATAAAAAAATATTTTTTCAGCAAAAAATAAAGCCCAAACCTAAAGGTCTGAGCTTTATTTAAACACTATAAAGTTTTAATAGCTGATGGTAGTCAACTGTCCTGTAGGTTGAATTGAACCTTCCGTAAATTCACACAACCCTTGTTCATCACAAGATAAATTTAGTTGCTTATAGCTAATCGCAAAGCAGTCGGAATATTTTTTGATTACAAAAGGACTCATATCCGATGTTAAAGGCTCTTCACTCTTGAACAATTTAATAATCTTACGATCATTCATCGCTAACAAATAAACTTCATTATTTAATTCAATATGCACTACACCAGTTTGCTCAGCTACAATTGGAACCAAATAAGATTTATTCGCCAGTAGAGTGTCTACCGTGTAACTTTCAAATTTTGAGTTGATGAGGTTGAATACCAAAATTAAACCAAAGCTAATCTGCAAGCCTTCTTTGTAATTTGCATCTTCTTGAATTCGCAGCACTTTAATACCAAGCTTTTGAAAGTCTAACTCAGTTGCTTGATTTGTTTTTATCAGACTACGTGTAATAGCCTGTTTAAGTGGGTTATCAAAATAACGTTCATCTAACTGAAAATCATTTTGACGCAATATTTTTAACAACATTTCATCATGTTGGGTAAGAACATGCGCAAGTACATTACGGAAGTAAAACTTACTTTGTTTTTTGACCTTACGAACTTGCTGATAAAAATAGATTTCATCGAAATCATGTTCAATAAAATCATGTAATAAACTTGAACTAGCCAATACAGACAATGCTTCATGACCAGTAAATGGCAAATGAATCGTATGTAAGCTTGGTAACAGCTCTTTTATTTTTAAGTAATGTTCACGGTCAATCGAGAAATATGGGTCATAAACAATAACGTATTCACGCGCTGAATCGACATCTTGCGGCTGAATCTGCATGTCCTTGTTTGCTACCGAATCAAAAAACTCAGCGTAGCGTCGGTCTTCAACATGCTCTGGGTCAATTGAATATTGAGGCACAAATGCAATCACACGGTTCATATTCAATAAATTAGAATATTTGATTGCCGCATAGCCGCCCATTGAACCGCCATAACCCACAATATTTTTAAAGCCTTTTAGAATAGGCGAAATTGCTTTTGCCAGCTCAATCATGCTTGCTTGAGGAAACCATGATTTTTGTTTTGGCATTACCCCAATAACATTATATTGGTATTTAATTAGGGACTTTTCAGCATTGATAGATAAGCCACTCGCTCGGGTAATCAAATCGCCAAAAGAGAGAACCAATGTATTAGAATCGCCTGGTAAAAAAATGGCTCTAATGTGTTCGTCTTCAAAAATAATTTGCTTATCCATGCTCACACCGAAAGAAAATTTACTCCCACATACAACGTCAAAAATGAAACAAAATAGGTGTTTTGCCAATTTATGATTGCGGAGTATCTTATTTTATAGATGCCAGTCAGATTAAAAAGCGCAAAATATGACACAATCCTTACATCCTGCCGCTCAAAAAGGCTTCAGCTCAGCTGCTGAACTATATCAGCAAGTTAGACCTAATTATCCCGCAGAAATAGTAAGTTGGCTGCAAAATTGCCTACAAATACAGGAAAACTCTACTGTTATTGATCTTGGATCGGGTACTGGCAAATTCTTACCCTACTTAAAACAAACACATGCAGATGTTATTGCAGTTGAGCCAATTGGCGAGATGTTACAGCAGCTTCAACAAGTTTATCCTGATATCAAAACATTACAGGCTTTTAGCCATTCAATTCCTGTAGCAGACCATAAAATTGATGCCATTATTTGTGCGCAATCTTTTCACTGGTTTGACAACCTCGATACCCTAACAGAAATACATAGAGTATTAAAACCACAAGGACATTTAGGGCTAGTTTGGAATCAACGTGATGAACGTATAGATTGGGTCAAGGCTTTAGCTGATTTCTTACTTCCACTTGAAGGCGATACACCTCGTTATCATAGTGAAAAGTGGAAACGTGTATTTGAACAACAAGATTTATTTGTATTTGATAGCCTACAAACATTCACACAGTCACAACACGGTTCTGTCGAACAAGTCGTGAGTAAACGTTTACTCTCTACGAGTTTTATTGCTGCAATGACTGAAAAAGATCAATTACAACTCAAAGCACAGTTTGAAAAAATTGTTTATGATTTTACGGGATTAGGTCCTCAAGATCAGATTGATTTTCCATATGTTACGTATGCATATCACTTTCAAAAAAGTACGTTACCCATTAAATAATTAGTGAATAGGTTTGGTTGAAAGTTATGAAGAAAACACCTCAAATCATATTAATGTCTTTGCTTTGCTCTAGCCTATTTCTGACTGCTTGTAAAAAAGCGGATGAGCCTGCTAAGACGGAGCAACCTTCTAGCACCTCATCCACCGATCAGGTTTTAGAAAAATTGAATGAAAGACCTGTTAAGACGTTCCCTGCCACTGCTGACGATGCACATGATATTGGGCTGTTAGAGGATTATGACCGTCGCTTTACAGAAATGAGTGACGAGATGGAAAGTGAATTAGCAAAAATGCATGAAGCTGGAACCCTCACTACAGAGTTTGAGCAACAGCGTACTCTCGATAATGTGCGCTCTGCTCTAACCATGTTAAAAGATTTAGATCTAAAAACTGAGCAGGGCCGTTACATTCAGGGTCTACTTTATCAATATTGGGAAAACCAAGAAAAACACTTGAGTGATAAGCAAGCCAATAAAGATGAACAGATCAATGATCTTGCCGACTATTTACAAGCACAAAATCAATTAAAATATTGGAAAGCATCGCAACAGAAATAAGCAATGTAGTGGTTATAAAAAAGCCTTCAAACTTATGAAGGCTTTTTTATAAATTATATATTTTGCTTTTCAACCCAATGAATTGCCTGAACGCGGAATAACTCACATGCACCATCACCCGTATCAGTTGGCGTAAGTGAAGATTTCCAGACTAAATTTTTGTCCTTAATCTCGACAAGGTCACCTTTAAGATAGACCAGATCACCACGTTTAACCTGTTTAATCTGCTGAGCAATCTCAGGGTTCGCAGGAATGATGTGCATGTTAGACACCATTTGCATTGCTTGCTCTGCTGGAACAGGTAATTTAGGAATTTTCCAGTTTAAATAACGGTCATATTGTTTCACTGAAATATGACGTGCGATTTCAGGCTGTGCAAACAATCCCCAGCTTACGGCATAGTCGATAGGAGAAAACTTAGCTTGTTCATCATTTTGATAAACTTTTGAACCCAAGATTCTGAAATTACCTTGAAAAGGTTGTAATACAGAAATAGATTGATCTTTTTCTATAGGGCTCAAACCATTGGCAATATTATATTCACTTGAGGTCGATGCAAATGTTGAACTCATGCCAATCGCGGCGAGTAAGCCCATCATCAAACGTTGTTTTTTCATCGTGTTACACCTCAAATATTGCTAGATCAAAGTGAATAGATCTTCAATTTATAATAGCTTTAAGCGATGAAAAAAATATCGAAATTTAGTAACAATACAGATCAATTTCGTCTATTTTTGTGCTGAATTAAACAGCTTGTTAATCTTCGAAATCTATTCTCAACGTTTCAAAACGAACCTTGCCTTGTTGAACAGCTTGAGCAATTGCCTGTTGACCCTTGGTAAGTCTAGCTCCACCACTTTTTACATCGAGCAAAATAATATTAATGTCTTCTGCCGTACCATCGCCATCGCGAAAATCGGTGTATCCATCAAAAATAATATAGTCCACCGGATCGCCCATGAATTTTGCATCGCTTGGTAAATACTGAAATTCAGGTAAAACCGGAGCAAATTGTTCTGCCATTTTTCCTTTCAACACCGCACGACTTGTATTTACACTTCTCTTTTGTGCTTGAGTAAGCGCTTGTTGATGCTCTAGTTCAAGTTCAGCAATATATTGCTCATATTCAGCCTTAATTCGTCCATTACGTGTATTTGATAAAATAAGAGTAGTGATAATGATGCCAATTCCAGCACCAATAAGCATGGCAAGCCATACAGACATAAATTTTCCTTAAAAAGCACGAATTAAGATTACAGATCTAATCATATCTAAAATAACGAAACAGCTTAAACTTTTGTCAAATGTGGTCATCTCCTTCACATAAAAAGATGCTAAGGTATAAAACATAAACAAATGTGCTGCTGAAAATAATTGGATTTATGAAAACGATACTTATTGCAAATCAAAAGGGCGGATGCGGAAAAACCATGACGGCCATTACGTTAGCAACAGCATTGGCACAAAAAGGATATAAAGTAGCATTAGCAGATTCGGACAATCAAAAATCGGCTTTACAATGGTTAAAACAGCGCCCTGATACCGTTGCAACGATTCAAAGCCTAGACTGGCGTCATGAGAAATCAATTGGTGATGCACCCAAAAATCTGGACTATTTAATTATTGATGCGCCTGGTGCACTTTCAGGTGAGCATGCTGAACAACTTATTAGTGAAGCTCATGCCATTATTACTCCGCTTCAGCCTTCATTTTTTGACATAGACAGTACTCGTCGATTTTTGAAGCATTTACAAGATATTAAACGTATTCGCAAAGGCAAAGTACAGATTTTGCTTCTTGCTAACCGTGTAAAACCAAACAGTGCCAGCTCAAAAGATATTCAACAGTTCTTTGAAAAAATTGAACAGGAACCTGTTGCATGGATTGCTGAACGCACTGCCTATGGCAGCTTAGCAATGCAAGGTTTAAGCATTTTTGATAAACCGCAAAAGAACTTTATTAGTATCCAAAATCAATGGCAACCTGTTCTAAACAAGTTAATTGAAGATAAAGCTGAGTGGTTTTAAAGGAATTTTAGCCTTTGAAACTGGATGTATAAGGTTCTTTACATTACGGCCTTAAAATTTGCCTCAGGTTATTTTTCAGTTAATATGACTTTATTCTATGTAGAAAATTAGAGAAATATTGTTCGTGCATCCATACGCTCCTAATTTACAGCGCGTTTTATTGTTTGGGCTGTTTTTTATTTTGATTTTTTTAGGATTTAATATCCTGAAATATTTTATTGTTCCTGTACTTTGGGCTGCCATCATTGCATATATGACTTGGCCTATTTATTTAAGAATTCAGCGTTTTTTTGGAGAATCACGTAATACTTTAAACGCAACCCTAATGATTAGTCTGGTCATTTTGGTAGTTGGTATCCCCTTTACATGCGCGGTTTTTATTTTGCAGCATGAGGGACGTAACTTATATTTTGATTTACAACGTCAGGTTTTTTCGGGTCATTTAAGCGTTCCAGATTTTATTCGTGATCTTCCTTTTGTAGGAAAAGAGATTTCTCGTACACTCAATGAATTAAATAACGATCCTAATAGTACGATTCAAAATATCGCAGCTTGGGTACAAAGCCATTTAAGTTATGGCCGTGTGCTGCTTGGTGAAATTAGTAAAAATATTGTCAAACTTGGCTTTGCAGTATTTAGCCTATTTTTCTTCTATCGTGATGGTCAAATGATTTTATCTCAAGTGAGTAAAGCTTTAGAAATGGTCATTGGCCCTCGTATTCATCATTATCTCGATACAATTTCTGAAACAACTCGTGCAGTCGTATATGGTGTGGGTTTAACTGCAATTGCTCAAGCCGTTTTAGCTGGATTAAGTTACTTCGTAGCAGGTGTACCAAACCCTATGGTACTCACTATTGTTACTTTCTTATTGGCTTTAATTCCATTTGGTACTCCAATTTCTTATTTAGGCGTTGGTTTATGGTTGTTCTCTCAGGGGCAAACTATGGAGGCAATTGGTGTTGTGGTTTGGGGTGTGCTGATTGTCAGTAGCTCAGATAATGTGATTAGACCACTCGTCATTTCTGGTGCCACCAAAATTCCGTTCTTATTAATTATGTTTGGTGTATTAGGCGGTATTGCGAGTTTTGGCTTGGTTGGATTATTTATTGGTCCTGTAATTTTGGCTATTTTACTGGCAATTTGGCGTGAATGGTTACATGAGACGATTGAGCCTGAACCTATGCCAAAAACGACCATGATTTATGATTCTGAGAGTGAATCGTCTAATGATGAAAAGTGACATAGAGATTTAATTTAAAAATGTTTCTAGATACAAATTAACTATTTAAATTAACTTGTAGGTCAGACCTGTGTTTGTTTGAATCAAACAATCATATATATTTATAAGGACATCCAATCATGCAGATGTTTAATAAAATTGGCGCAGTTTGTGCGCTTACAGCCCTTTTTACCGTTGGCTGTAGTTCGGTAACTAAAACTGTATCAGACACAGCCCAAGCATTAACCTCAATGCATACAAAAAAAGTGGTCGATGTAAATGAAGTGACAGCTAACGGTATTGGCAAAAAAATAGGTACGATTAGCTTTCAAGATAGCGACAAAGGTTTAATTATTACCCCTGCTCTTGCTGACTTACCAAGTGGTACTCGTGGTTTCCATATTCATGAAAACGCTTCTTGTGCACCTGCTGTAAAAGATGGAAAACCTGGCGCTGCTTTAGCTGCTGGTAGCCACTATAACCCGAACCAAGCCCCTCATCATGGTACTCCAACCACTGGCCATTTAGGTGATCTACCTGTTTTGGTTGTTGATAATACAGGTGTTGCAACAACTGCCGTAATCGCACCTCGATTAAAACTTGCTGATATTCAGGGTCGAGCGATTATGATCCATGCGGGTGGTGACAATTATTCAGACTCACCTCAACCTCTTGGCGGTGGCGGAGCACGAATTGCGTGTGGCGTGATTAAATAATTTATGTATTTTTTAAATTGTGGGTATCTAAAAAGATATCCACAATTCTGTTAATTTATTGATCGTTACAACTTGGTTTAAGTCTAATAAAATCTTAAAAAATGACTGACTTTTGTAGATAAAAAGAATAATATTTTTGAAGTAATAAAAATTTAAAGTTACATACTGCTTCCTCACGTATTCTCTAATTTAGAACAAAAGCCGTGAATTATCTGACCCAAATATTTAATAGCTTTAAGACGAACTCTATTTTAATTTATTGCCTGCAAATTCTGATTGTACTCACTGGCACAACTTTAGGTTTGCTTTGGCTAGGCTATAATCAACTCATTGTTCCTGTCACCTTAGGCGCAATTGCAGCAGCATTAACAGACTTTGATGATCGCTTAAGTATTCGATTACGCAATTTGGTCTATGTCTGCCTGCTCTTTTTTACAGTCAGTAGTATTCTTGGCTTTTTAGCTCCTTACAAAATTTTCTTTATTTTATATCTCTCTATCTCAAGCGCTTTTTTCATATTACTAGGCGCCTTAGGGCAACGTTATGCCACGATTTCTTTTGGTACTATTTTGCTCTCTATTTATAGTATGTTCGGTTTAGGCGAATATGCACATTGGTATCAACAACCTACTTATTTTGTTTATGGCGCTCTCTGGTACGGTTTAACTTCTATTTTATTTTTTATTATTAAACCGACACTTCCCTTACAAGATAAGCTCTCACAAATTTTTAAAGAAATTTCTGTTCTACTACAAGCAAAAGCTCGTTTGTTTGATCCGGACAATAAAGAGAATGTTGAGCAGCTTTTATATGAATTATCTCTACAAAATACGCAAGTTGCTCAAAGCCTCAATCAAATACGCAGTTCTCTACTTACTCGGCTCAAAGCTTCCAGAGTCAGTAATAAAAGTATCTATTGGTTAAACCTATACTTTTTCGCACGAGATATTCATGAGCAAGCAACTTCAAATTATTTACATTACGAACATATTCAACAGAATTTTAGCCGTAGTGATCTTATTTTCCGTTTCCAAAAAAACCTGCGTCTACAAGCACAAGCATGCCAAGACTTAGCTCAATGTATTTTATATAACCAGCCATATCAGCCTTCGCAAGAAAGTCAGAAAGTATTAGGACATTTGGAAAGTTCTTTAAAAGATTGGATACAACAACATCCACAAAATTTTGAAGTTAAGAATTTAAAACTTATTTTTGATAATTTGAAAGGAATGCATGAACAGTTTGAACAACTGCAATATGCCCAACCTGTTCCTGAAAATAACACTCAAACAAGACAAGAACACTTAAATTTACTTGATGATGATATTCAAGGATTTTCAGATCTTATCTTAAAACTTCGGCAACAACTTACGCCACAGTCAGCACTGTTTAGGCATGCCATACGAATTGCTGTGGTTTTCGCCGCAGGTTATGCAATTTCATTATTACCGTTTGCGCAGCATGGTTACTGGATTTTACTGACCAGTTTGTTTGTTTGTCAGATTACTTATTTTGCGACTAAAAGCCGTCTTAAATTAAGAACGATTGGTACCCTACTCGGCGTTTTATTAGGAATACCAATTTTATATTTTGTACCCAGTATTGAAGGCCAGCTCATCATTACAATTATTTGTGGAGTCTGCTTTTTTTACTTACGTCAAAAGAAATATGCTTTGGCTACACTCATGGCCACCCTTATGGTGCTATTAATTTTCAACTTAAAAGGCGCTGGCTACAGTATTATTTTGCCTCGACTGATAGATACCTTATTAGGCTGCTTTATTGCATGGCTCGCCGTAAACTTTATTTGGCCCGACTGGAACTTTCGGAACATCCCCAACAATATTAATAAAAGCAGCAAAGCCACCTTAGATTATTTCAATGTGATTGTTGAGCAATATCAATATGGCAAAAATCAGGATATAGAGTACCGCCGAATTCGCCGTGCTGCACATAACGCTCAGATTGAGCTATCCAACATGATTTCAAGCTTAAGTGCTGAACCGAACCCGAACCCTCAACTCATCCATTATGCTTTTCGTTATCTGGTTTATAGCCACAGCCAACTGAGTTACGTAGCAGCGTTAGGAAGCCAACGACAAAAAATTGATGATCAACAGGTATTACAACTCTTACTGGATTGTCAGCAAATTCTTAAACAGAGCTTATTTGATCCGGCTTATATTGATTTCAATTTCCTTGAGCAGACTTTAGCGCAAATTCAAAGCCTAACTACTCATGAGCACTTTTCAGAGAATTACACACTCGTGTTAAAACAAATCAGTTTATTGCTAGAAACCTTGCCAGAATTATTAACACTTAAAGACAAACTTTTAGAACAAGAGATTAAGTAGAATAAAAAAATACCGGAATATCACTTCCGGTATTTTTTATTTAATTGTTACCTTGTTGCAGTCTTTCTTGCATTTCCTGCTTCAAAGCACTTCGCGGTTGGCTAAACCAAAGAGCAATAAAGGTAAATGCAGACAATGCAAAAGCCCATAAATGAAATTGTGTATAGAGATAACGTACAAGCTCAATCATTGCAAAGAAGCTCATCATCAGTAACATTGAAACTGCCGCTGCAACAGTTCCTTTTGAGACCTCAGATGACATGAGTGCAAAGCGATATAAGACTGAAAAGCTAATTCCCTCACCAAAACAGATGAGTGTCATCCCTGTAAGCAAACAAGGTATGAGATAGGTTTGCCATACCACACCTAATATTAAAATGAGTGTACCAGTGAGCATAATCGGTAAACCCATCATGACTGTTTTACCCAAAGGCAAACGGTCAATAATTTTGATTAAGACAATGTTGCCTACGATTAAACCCAAAAATACGGGGAATTGAGCTAAGCCATATTGCACACTGGTGAGCTTTAATTCATCTACTAAAATGATTGGAGATAAAGCAATCCATAGCATTAAAGGCATACCCACTAAAGGTAATGCGAGACTTAAACCTAAAAAACGGCGGTTGGCAAACACCTTTTTAAAATCATCAAAAAGATAACTAAAAGGTTGCTTGGTTACACTGACTTGCTGGCTTGGCATCTGTTTTTTCAACCCGATCCAACTAAGTAATGCCAATACTGCGATGGCGACAAAGCCCCAGTGCCATGACACATAATCAATTAAGAAAGCGCCAAGTACAGGTCCTAGCAAAGGTGCAAGTAATGAGATATTTGCCATGAGTGCCATGACTTTAATCGCATCACGTTCAGCAAAGCTTTCTTGAATAGCCGCATATCCAACTGCTGAAATTACGGTTAAGCCAATTCCCTGCAAGAATCTTAAAGCTAGAAATTGCTCGATTTGCGTCATCAGTAAAATTAAAAAACAGCATAGAGCAAAGAATAAAACTCCTGCTAATAGTACTTTTTTACGTCCGAGGCGGTCCGACAAAGGACCAAGTAACCATGCAACAGATGCGCCACCTAATAAATAAAATGACATCGAAGATGGTGCCCAAGTTGCACTTACACCAAAATCTTCAGTAATTGCCAACATGGCTGGCTGAATCAGGTCATTACCAATATAAACCGCAAATTCAAATAGCACTAAGGCCAACGGAAACATCAACGTTGTACGGTTCAACGTTGTCGTTTGAATATTTTTCATGAGTTGTACACTTCAAAATAGCGGCCATATGTCTGTGCGACTACCTATAAAATAAAATGTAGTCATGACGATGACATGTATGGTCAATCAATCTTTAGTTAAGTTGTTATATGCCGTGAGAGTGCATGTTTAGAGTGTGAAACACCGTATTCACAAGGTGTCTAAAACGAGAAAAAATATATGACGTGAGATTCGGTAATTTTTACCAATTGGCACAATTGCCGAGCGCAACAATAGCACTTTTTAAATTGATCAGCAATCATGCAATTTCAAGAAGCTTAAATTTCAGTTTTTTGCACAAAAGGGCATGCAAATTATGGTTGTGCACAAACTCAAAGTTATCCACATATTCGATAAAAAATTAAGCATCATGGGCAAGGATTAACTTGAAAATCTGTAGTTTCCTCTCCTTTTGTACATTGATAGCTTTGCTTTTTATTCACAATTTTCCAGATTTGCTGATCTCGTTTTAATAAATATTCAGTACGTGTTTTCGACACCGCATCTGGACTAGGTTCTATTTGCAAAATAGTAACTTGCGCACTGGAAGGATCATCCGAAGCATTCATTTGCTGTGAAATATCTAAATTGCTTGCATCATTTAAAAGATCTGGTTGATCGAGTAATACAGCCTGTATAGGACTATCAGCAAGTTGAGCAGAAGATTTTTGAGGTGGAGCACAAGCTGTTAATATGCTTAAGCTGAAAATAATCAACAAACCATTCTTTTTCATCACTCTTCCCCTCTATTTACTCAAAATTAATGCTAAAGATAATAGGCCACTTTTTCCTTTTGAGCTTTGTAAATAGGTATAAATTTATTGATATTAATGAGATAGATTAGTTTTAAATAGAAATCCAATAATTATTATTGATTTTTTATCAACAATATTTTTCCTATTCATGCATTTTTCTACAACAGTAAATCTCATACAGTATGCGTCAAATACAGGAATTTAATGAGAGCAACCTCCATGAGTAAGATTTTAGTGATTAATGGTGCTAAACAATTTGCCCACTCAAACGGTGAATTAAATGACACATTAACCACCCTAGCAACCACACATCTCACGGAACTCGGCCACGAAGTTCAAGTCACCCGTGCAGACAGCAATTATGATGCTGAAAGTGAAGTTGAAAAATACTTATGGGCAGATGTTGTTATTTATCAAATGCCAGGCTGGTGGATGGGCGCACCTTGGACAGTCAAAAAGTATATTGATGATGTCTTTACCACTGGTCATGGTTCACTTTATGCAAGTGATGGGCGTAGCCGTTCTGATGCCTCAAAAAAATATGGTTCAGGTGGTCTAATTCATGACAAAAAATATATGCTGTCATTGACTTGGAATGCTCCAATGGAAGCATTTGAAGATGCAGATCAATTCTTCCACGGCGTAGGTGTAGATGGTGTTTATTTACCATTTCATAAAGCCAATCAGTTCTTAGGCATGAGCACCCTTCCGACATTTATCGTAAATGACGTAATTAAAATGCCTAACGTTGATAGTTATGTTGAAGAATATAAAGCACACTTAAATACTGTATTTGCAGCAGCCTAATAAGGAGAAATCCATGCTAACCATTATTGCGGAAATTCGTACTAAATCGGGTGGACAGCATCGCCAGAACGTATTGGATGCCTTTCAAAAAATCATTCCAACTGTTTTAGCAGAAGATGGTTGTCATGGTTATGAACCTTTAGTTGACCACATCTCAAATGCGAGCTTCCAAAACAAAGACCCAGACATTATTGTGATGTTAGAAAAATGGGAAAGTGTTACCCATCTTGAAGCACATTTAGCGACGCCTCATATGCAAGCGCATCATGCAGCCGTTAAAGATGATGTAGTTGACGTCAAAATTAAAATTTTAGAAAGCGG
Organism: Acinetobacter sp. TG2027; assembly: GCF_000302435.1. Taxonomy (NCBI): domain Bacteria; kingdom Pseudomonadati; phylum Pseudomonadota; class Gammaproteobacteria; order Moraxellales; family Moraxellaceae; genus Acinetobacter; species Acinetobacter sp. TG2027. Next base: position 126,108 of record NZ_AMJN01000054.1, read on the forward strand.
CGTATAATTTAGGTCATTAAAAAAGACGATATATTTATCGTCTTTTTTGTTTTTAAGAGCAAAGCTGGGTTTGAAAACCTCTAGAGCCTTTCCCTCTCGCGCATTGATAGCTCTTTTGCTTATTTTGCAATTGCCACTTTTCATCAACCAATTTGAATGAATATTCTGTTCGGATTGCAGAAACAGAATCATCCATTAAACCTGTTTGGATAACGGTAATACGGGAAACTGTTGGAGATTCTACTCGGTTAAATACTTGCTGAACTGAGGTATTGTTATGCTCTTTTACGATCTCAGGCTGGGCTTTAAGTACTTGTTGCATCGGAGTTTCCGAACCCACAAAAGGAATTAATTTACTGGTCGTCGCACACCCAGTGAAAAGCCCAGCACAAAGCGCTGAAATTAAAAATAAACGTTGCATTTTTATCACCAAAACAAAAGCCATAGCTTTATGATGCTATGGCTTTGTCGGTTACTCTGTAGAAACTATGTAGTCCTACAAAATAGATCTAATTTAAAGATCGAATAATTTACCTGGGTTCATCAAACCATTCGGGTCAAATACTTTTTTCAAAGCTTTCATATATTCAATTTCTTCAGGCGAACGTGAATATTCCAAATATGGCTTTTTCGTCATACCTACACCATGCTCGGCAGAGATTGAACCGTCATATTTTTTAACGGTATCGAACACATATTTATTTACCACCTGACACTTCGCAAAGAACTCATCTTTGGTTAAGTTTTCAGGTTTTAAAATATTTAAGTGCAAGTTGCCGTCACCGATATGACCGAACCAGCAAATTTCAAAATCAGGATAGTTTTCTTGAACAATTGCATCAATCTCACGAATAAATGCAGGTACGTGAGTAATTAATACTGAGATATCGTTTTTGTATGGAATAAATGGCGCGATTGATTCAGAGATATCTTCGCGTAAACGCCATAAGCTTTCTACTTGGTCAAGGCTCTGGCTCATTACGCCATCAAGTACCCAACCCTGCTCCATACAATGCTCGAAAATTTCCATTGCTTTATCGAGAATCGGCTCATATGGAGCTTCAAACTCAAGTAATACATAGAACGGGCATTCAGTTTCGAATGGGCGTTGTACATGGCCATGATCTAAAACTTTTTGCATTGCAAGTTCACCAAAGAACTCAAATGCAGTTAAGTCGATGTCTTTTTGGAAAGCATGTAACACAGGCATTACTGCATCGAAATCTGGAACACCTAAAACTAAAACTTGTAAGTTTTGTGGTTGACGCTCAAGTTTAATTTCTGCTTCGGTCACTAAACCTAATGTGCCTTCACCGCCAATAAACAAATGCTGTAATGCATAACCAGTTGCATTTTTAACCATGCCTTTGTTTAAACGCAGGATATCACCTTTACCAGTCACTACGGTTAAGCCAAGCACCCAGTTACGTGTCATGCCATATTTAATAACTTTAATACCACCAGCATTGGTACCAATATTACCGCCAATCTGACTAGAACCCGCTGAAGCAAAGTCCACCGGATAATACATGCCTTGTTCTTCTGCATAATTCTGCAATTGCTCAGTCACAACACCAGCTTGCACTCGAACCATACGATCTGCCGGGAAGAACTCAAGAATTTGGTTCATTTTGTCCATGCTAATGACAATTTCACCATTGGTTGCTACCGCACCAGCAGAGAGACCAGTACGACCACCTGACGGTGTAATCGCAACATTAAACTGGTTCGCAAGCTTTACAACTGCCTGAACTTGTTCAGTCGTTGACGGAAAAACGATGACCGATGGGTTCGGATTAAAATGCTTGGTATGATCTTTACCCCAGTTTTCGAGACTATCAGCATCAGTTTTAATACGGTTTTCACCGACAATTGCTGTTAATTGGGTGAGTAACTCAGGTGTTAAAGCGACTGGAGCATTCATCGTTTGCAGACCTAGCAAGAAGTAAACTGTGGTGGGACTATGACCTCATAATTCTCAAGGTTCTCACCTGAGCAAAGCCATAATGTTCAAGGAACTCCTATATTCTACATGTATCCGCGCAAGCGATAAAGTTCAGAATAGAGATACTGTCACTACAAAACATGTTTAACGTAAATAAATACTTTCTATAGGGCTTTCAGAGAAAAATCGCATTTAAATAACAACCAAAGCATATTTTAAAATGCTGGACAAGCCATAAACAGAAGTGATTAGACATAGATAAAATTGCCATAAGGCGATGGTATAAACGAAATATCTATAGCACCGCCCATTATGTTATTATACCGCCACCAAATTTGGCCTTTGTAGCGGAGCCGTAATGAGCCAACATCTTTCACTACCTAAAGATAAAATCCGTTTCCTTTTGTTAGAAGGCGTTCACCAAAACGCAGTCGATACTTTAAACGCTGCGGGTTACACCAATATTGACTATCGTAAAACTGCTCTTGAAGGCGAAGCGCTTAAAGAAGCAATTAAAGATGCTCACTTTATTGGTATTCGTTCGCGTACCCAATTGACTGAAGAAGTTTTCGAAGCTGCAAACAAATTGATCGCAGTAGGTTGTTTCTGTATCGGAACAAACCAAGTTGATCTTAAAGCAGCAATGGCACGTGGTATTCCTGTATTCAACGCACCGTATTCAAATACGCGTTCGGTTGCAGAGCTTGTACTTGCTGAAACGATTCTTCTTCTTCGCCGTGTTCCTGAAAAATCGGCGGCTTGTCATCGTGGTGGTTGGGACAAGTCTGCTGTCGGTTCTTTTGAAACTCGTGGCAAAACTTTAGGTATTGTGGGTTACGGTTCCATCGGTTCTCAACTTTCAGTTCTTGCTGAAAGTATGGGTATGCATGTTATTTATTATGATGCAGTAACCAAATTACCAATGGGTAATGCTCGCCAAGTTGGTTCTTTAGATGAACTTTTAGCAACTGCAGATGTTGTAACGTTGCATGTGCCAGATGTTCCGTCTACACGTAACTTCTTCACTAAAGAACAATTTGCGAAAATGAAAGAAGGCGCGATCTTCTTAAATGCTGCACGTGGTACATGTGTAGTGATTGAAGATTTAGCTGATGCAATCAAGTCTGGTCATATTGCTGGTGCAGCGGTTGACGTATTCCCGAAAGAACCAAAAGCAAATGGTGAAGAATTCCAATCCCCACTTCGCGGCTTAGACAACGTGATTTTAACTCCTCACGTTGGTGGTTCAACCATGGAAGCGCAAGCAAACATTGGTTTAGAAGTTGCAGAGAAATTTGTTGCTTACTCTGACAAAGGTATGACACTTTCTGCGGTGAACTTCCCAGAAATCGCATTACCATTGACAGCTGGTCAACACCGTTTATTGCATATCCACAAAAACGTGCCAGGTGTATTGTCTAAAATCAACAACTTGTTTGCTGAACAAGGCATCAACATTTCTGGTCAGTCACTTATGACTAAAGGTGACATCGGTTACCTCGTAATGGATGTTGACGCTTCTGCTTCTCAAGAAGCTTTAGATATGTTGCATGAAGTTGAAGGTACAATTCGCGTGCGCGTATTGTTCTAATCCGAACTGTAAATTCAAAAGCCACAGCATTGTCTGTGGCTTTTTTATGGGCATTTACATTATCATGTGAAAAGTATACCAATTGATCAAATAATAAAATGTCCACTTTAAACCAGAAATCTCAGCTACATGCTTTGGGTTTTCTCATCCTCGCTATGTTAAGCGTTCAAAGTAGCGCATCTTTAGCTAAAATTTTATTTCAGAACTTTCCTGTACTCACTGTTTCTGCAATGCGGCTATGTTTAGGTGCAATTATTCTTGCGATTATTTTTCAAATTTGGCGAATTAATTTTAGTCAGGTCCGCTGGAAAGCAATCTTAGCTTATGGATTTGCGCTTGCAGGCATGAACGCTTTATTTTATCTGTCGATCGAACGCTTACCGATTGGAATTGCAGTTGCTTTTGAATTTATTGGTCCTTTAAGTGTAGCCTTATACCACGCACGCCAAAAATATGATTTTGTTTGGGTGAGCTTCGCAATTATTGGGCTGATTTTACTTTTCCCTTTCAATCAGGCTCATAGCCTAGATTGGATCGGCGTTTTATTTGCAATTAGTGCAGGATCTTGTTGGGCACTTTACATTATTGCCGGGCAGAAACCTTCTGGTATTTCTGGTAATCATACGGTGTGTTTAGGAATGAGTGTAGGTGCATGCATCTTATTACCCATTACCTTTTTTTCAGGCTCAATTGCACAAATTATAGAACTTCCCTATCTTTTTTATTTTATTGGTTTGGCCATTTTAGCCAGTGCTCTTCCATTCTCTTTAGAAATGTTAGCACTGCGCAATTTGACACCTCTAAGCTTTGGAACATTGATGAGCCTAGAGCCCGCAGTTGCAGCACTATCTGGGTTTATCTTCTTGGGTGAATATCTTTTATGGAATCAATGGCTAGCACTTGCAACCATTATCACTGCCTCTGTTGGTTGTACCGTAACCACCCAAAAAGCTCGCCAAGAACGTGAAAAAGCCGCAAGTTAATTTAATGAAAACTGCCAGCTAAAACATAGTATTCGTTATAATTGTCCACCATTATTTTTAGACATCAGATGAAGCGCTAGAGTATTTTCCATGCAAAATCTTCCAATTATTGCTGTGCTGTATATGATTTTGTCTATGGTCTCATATCAAATCAGCGCTTCATTTGCCAAACAGCTCATTGCAACATTAGACCCTCTCACCGTTACAGTTTTAAGGCTGAGTTTTGCAACGGTTATTGTCGCAATTATGTTCCGATCTTGGAAAATCTGGTCACGCTTATCCTATTTAAAATGGCGTGATTTATTGATGTACTGCGCTTCTTTAGGCTTAATGAATATCCTATTTTATACCTCACTTGGAAAACTACCCCAAGGTATTGCTGTTGGATTAGAGTTTATTGGTCCATTGGGTCTTGCGCTTCTTTCTATTAAACAAAAGAGCGACTACATTTGGGTAGCACTGGCCATGTTAGGCATTGCACTCATGGTACCTTGGCAAAACCCTATTCAACACCATTTCTCGTATGTAGGTGCAGCATGTGCGCTAGGTGCTGGTCTTTGCTGGGCTTTCTATATCTATTTCGGTCATAAAGTTGTGACCCAAAATATCGGGATGCATGCATTAACGATTGGGATCGGTGTATCTGCACTTGCCTTATTGCCAATTGGAATCTGGCACAATGCTTCTGCATTACTTGAAACACAGTACTGGGGCAAAGCCTTACTTATTGCGGTGTTAGCGACTGCAATTCCATATGCACTCGATTTAATGGCTCTCAAACAACTCAATAAATTAACTTACGGGACTCTAACGAGTTTAGCACCAGCATTGGCAGCATTAACGGGTTTCTTATTGCTTCACGAAGAAATCAGCATGCTGCAATGGGTGGCTTTGGCTTGCGTAATGCTGGCCTCTATTGGTGTTACTTTAAGAAGTACTAAAAAGGCTGCATAGGTTTACTCTACTGCTGTTTTTTATATTTTTTATATTCCTTTAAATATTTATTACCCAGCGTTTCTTTTTCGCTGTCTTTCAGAATTTTTCCGGCTTGCTGAAAAAATTTATGTTCTTCTTCTTTTAAATGATGATGGACTTTTTCACTCAACTGTTTGGCGGTTGCTAACCAGCTCGGGCTACTCATATCGGTTTTTTCAAGTTGTTCGACCAACTCATCCATTTCATGATGTTCAGATAAAGCATGTCTCGTAATATCTAAACCGACATCATCAAACATTAAAGGAATATAGAGGTAACGGTCTTCGGCAACTGAATGGGCATAAAGTTCATTTTTTAATGCATCAAATAATTCTTTTCGTTCTTCGGTTAAACCGTGTGTCTGAATGAGTTGTTCAGAAAGGTTTCGTTGATTTTCATGGCTTTCTCTTAATGCTTCGAAAATATTCATTCTCTTCCTCATTTTTTAGCTAAAAAATCTTTTTTATTTCAAGGTTTATCATACGTTGAAATTTATAATGTTTAAGTAGCTTAAAATGAGACTATTTTTTACACAGTTTTCTTTCTAGTAAATTTCTGTAATGATTTTTATATTTCTAGCTTTAAATGATACATAAAAGTATGAACTGCATTTTAGGGACAGCTCATACTTTCAATCTTGTTTAACCCGTAACAAACATTTGATAGCCCAAACGGCAAATCAGAATACTCACCAAAATTAAAAAGATAATTCGTACAAAACCACTGCCATATTTAAGTGCAGTACGTACCCCAACAATAGAACCTAGCACGTTAGCCGCTGCCATCATTAAACCAATATGTAAAATAGCGTGACCAGTCGGGATGAGAAAACTCAGCGCAGCTAAGTTAGTCATAAAATTACCAATTTTTGACAAAGCTGAAGCATGCAAGAAATCAACTTGTAAAAAACGGATAAAGAAGAAAATAAAGAAACTACCAGTACCCGGCCCAAAAATACCGTCGTAGAAACCAATGGCCAAACTACCAATACCAGCTAAAATTAACATTTTCGTGGTAATTTTTTGCTCGGTATGAACTTGACCGAAGTTCTTTTTAACCAGGGTATAAATCGCAATCACAATCAACATCACGAAAACGAAAGGACGCAATACCGATTGAGGAATAAGTGATAAACATGCCGCGCCAGCAAAAGAACTAATCAAGGCACAAATGGCAATAACGGCTAAAAGCTTCCATTGCAACTTAACTTTTTTAGCAAATGTATAAGCCGCCGATGCTGTACCAAAAATGGATGAGACTTTATTGGTACCAATCACCGTAGCAGTCGACATGTTAGGAAAAGTGCTCATGATCCCGGGAATCTGGATGAGTCCACCGCCGCCTACAGCAGCATCAATTGCTCCTGCAGTAAACGCAAAAAAGATCAAACTAAGGATAACGTCCCATTCCATGCCCATGCTCTATACTCTACATCTACTACAAATTTAAGATACGCTTAGGTACCAACCGTTTTTTATCAGTAATCTCGGCTAAGCCTAAACAGCGCTCACCCGAAAACACCAAAACTTCTGCTTCTGCAGAATGCTCAATATTGCTTTCTAAACCGTTGCAAAAATATTTTTCACGCCCTTCCGGAACCTGAATTTTTAAGAAATGGTCAACTGGTGCATAAACTGGAAGTAGCAAAGCTTCTCTTTGCTCTTCTGTTAAACTTTCCAGATATTCAATGGTATAGCTCGGTATAAGCTCAAAATATCCTGTTTGAGTCCGGTTCAGCATCGTTAAATGCCCACCACAACCAAGTGCTTCACCAATATCTTCACCTAATACACGGATGTATGTACCTTTAGAACAGGTTACATCCAGAGTGATACTATTTTCGGTAAATTCAATAAGCTCTAAAGCATAAATCGTGACTGGACGCGCTTCTCGCTCAATCTCTATACCTTTTCTCGCCAACTCATATAACGGCTTACCTTCTTTTTTCAAAGCCGAATACATGGGCGGAACTTGTTGAATATCGCCTCTAAACTTTTCTAAAGTTTGTTCAATAAGTTCTTGGTTAAGAACAGGAATAGGACGCTCTTGTAAAATCTCCCCTTCCACATCACCTGTTGTTGTGGTCTGTCCCAATCGAACAGTGGTTTGATAACGCTTTGTTGAGTCCAGCAAATAATGTGAGAACTTGGTTGCCTCTCCCAAACAAATCGGGAGCAAACCTGTCGCCAAGGGATCTAACGCTCCAGTATGGCCTGCTTTTTGGGCGCGATATAACCAACGCACTTTTTGCAAAGCGGCATTTGAACTTAAGCCTAATGGTTTATTTAATAGAAATACACCACTGATATGGCGACGAGAAATTTTTTGATTTTTTGTCGTCATTTTTACTGGAACACAAAGCTAGAAAAAAGTGCCGACATGTTAGCAAATTCGGCAAGATATTTTCACAATATTTAAGTGCCTTTTCACTTATTTTATGGCACATTAATGATCGAGTAAAAAAACAACAAATTAAAACTTAAGGAAGATATCTTTATGCAAGGGATGCAGAAGAAGGTATTGTGGTGCGTGCTCGGATTTTTTATTTTGAGCCTCATTGCATGTGTCTATTGGTTAAAGCCTGACTCAAAAAACACATTAGCCCAAGTCAGTGAAACCACAGCTCAAAATTTATCATCGGCTCAACCCACAAATCATTCATCGCTAAATGCAGATGCTTACCATAGTAAAAGTCAGCAAGATACTGAAGTTAACTGTCAGTTAAAAATTGATAGTTCCCAACATTTGGTTGTTAACAGTCAAACTCGTGACTGCTTTGAATATTTTATTACTCAATATGGAGAAAATGATTTAGAGCAAATTAAAAATCACTTTGGACAATTTATTCAGGGGAAATATTTAGAGCCAGCTCGCTCACAGATTCTGGATTTATGGACCCGCTACTTAAAATACCGTGAACAGCTTGCTCAAATCCAAACACCTCCATCAAAACAACAAGATAAAAATTATTTTCAAAAGATCTTTAATTCAATGCAAGATCTAAGAAAACGTTTCTTTTCATCCGCTGAAATTGAAGGGCTCTTCTCAACCGAAGATATCTATCAGAACTATACGCTTGATCGTATGCAAATACTTGAGGACTCATCTTTAAGCGAAATTGAAAAAGTACAAAAACTTAAAGAACGCTTTGAACAACTACCTGAAGACTGGCAACAAAACCTACAAGAGCTCTCTAAACTTGATGATTTACATACGCTGACTAAACAAATTAAAGCTCGTCATGGTTCTGCAGAAGAACTTAGACAAATGCGTACAGCACTTGTTGGAGCCGAGGCGACTCAACGATTAGAAACTTTAGATACACAGCGTAGTGCTTGGCAGCAGAGGGTCACAAGTTACTTGAGTGGACGAGATGAAATTATTAAAAGCAATATGAGCGATAGTGCTAAAAACCAAGCCATACAACAATTACGCCAACAACAATTTAACTCATCACAAGAACAATTAAGACTTCGAACTTTTGAAACGGTCCATGATCAGGGAGGTGAACTGCCATTTAATTATTAAGCCTTTTCTTTTAGGAACTGGCTAAACAAGCACTAGCAGTAAGAAGCTGCTTTTCATACAAAATAAAAATAGTGAGTAAAAAATGAAAAGGAAGTTAACGTTTTTTTGCGCTGCAATGCTCTCAGGACTGAGTATTTCAGCGGCCCATGCCACAAATGCTGAACAAGTTAAAAACTCGTTCGTCTATTCATCTTATGCACAAACCAAATATCCACTGGTTTTTAACCACGGTATGGCGGGTTTTAACCGAGTTGGGACAGATACACTTGGTCTCGATTACTGGTACCAAATCCTTCCGGATCTTGCTCGTAATGGAGGAAATGTCTGGGCCACCAGAGTGTCACCTTTTAACTCAACAGAAGTGCGTGGTGAACAACTTGCCCAGCAAGTAGAAGAGATTATTGCCATTACTGGTAAACCTAAAGTCAACTTGATCGGTCATAGCCATGGGGGCCCGACAATTCGTTATGTGGCCGGTATCATGCCAGAGAAAGTTGCCTCACTCACTACAATTGGTGCGCCTCATAAGGGATCACCAATGGCAGATGTGATCCTGAACGTTGAGGGTACTCCTCTGTCTGGACTGGCAACGTTAGTAAACTGGTTTTCAGCAGCCATTACTTGGGCAGGAGGCCTAGACCCAACAAGCTATCCGCATGACTCTTTAGCAGGTGCTCATAGCTTATCAACTCAAGGTTCAGCTCAATTTAATGCTCAATTCCCTATGGGTGTACCAACTACTTCTTGTGGTGAAGGGACATATCAAGAGAAAGGTATTTATATGTATTCTTTCTCGGGGAATAAAGCGCTGACCAATCCATTAGATCCATTTGATATTGCGCTTACAGGCAGTAGTTTAGTAGTCGATCCATTTGGTGATAATGATGGACTTGTTTCCCGATGCAGTGCCAAATTTGGAAAAACAATTCGTGATGATTACAACTGGAATCATTTAGATGAAGTGAACCAAGTGCTTGGTATACGTTCTATTTTTGCTTCCGATCCTGTCTCGGTTTACCGTCAACATGCAAATCGTCTGAAACTTCAAGGACTATAGTTTTTAAACAAAAAATGCGCCAAAAGGCGCATTTTTTACTCGCTATAAGCTTACGCTTTACGAGCTGGTAATTTTTCACGAATACGTGCAGCTTTACCAGACAAGTCACGAAGGTAGTAAAGTTTAGCACGACGAACGTCACCACGACGTTTCACTTCGATTTTAGCAACAACTGGTGAGTGAGTTTGGAATACACGCTCAACACCAACACCGCTAGAAATTTTACGTACTGTGAACGCAGAGTTCAAACCACGGTTTTTCTTAGCGATTACAACACCTTCAAATGCTTGAAGACGTTCACGATCACCCTCTTTTACTTTTACTTGAACGATGACAGTGTCACCAGGAGCAAAAGCAGGGATATCAGATTTTAACTGTGCATTTTCAACAGCTTGAACTAAAGGATGTTTACCACTCATTGTGGGAATCTCCAATATGTGCGGAGTCAGAAGAGGTCTGAATTTCCGCTGGGGATAGAGGCTAAAGCGCATATCAACCCGTTTATCTTTCCCTTTACGACAATATGTCTATAAAGAGCCTTTAAATTTACATAAAACTATTCAATAAATAGAATTATGCTTTAACTCGAAGCATTGCTTCTCGTCTTGTTGCAGAACTTTCGTTCTTGAGAATAACGATTAAGAGTTACCGTTATTCAATTGCGTATCTTTTAGCCATTTTTTTTGCTGCTTAGTCAACTCAACCTTTTCGACCAACTCTGGTCGGCGCTCTAGAGTTCGTTGATATCGCTGCAAAAAGCGCCATTTTTCAATGTTGCCATGATGTCCAGATTTTAATACCTCTGGCACATCCAGCCCTTCAAAATGGTCAGGCTTTGTATATTGCGGACAATCTAAAAGACCATCAACAAAAGAATCTTGTACTGCTGATTGTTCATCTGACATTACATTCGGCAAACGGCGAATAATACTGTCAAGTAACACCATAGCGGGCAGTTCACCACCAGATAGAACATAATCACCAATTGACCATTCTTGATCAACATAATGCTGGATCAAACGTTCATCTACCCCCTCATAACGTCCACACAGTACAATTAAGCCGTCATAATCAACAAACTGCTGTACTGCCTGTTCATTTAAGGTTTTGCCTTGTGGGGACATATACACCACAGGAACATGAACACGTCCTGCTTGTAAGGCAAGCTGTTTGGCATGTGCAATTGCTTTCGCCAAAGGCTCAGCCATCATCACCATACCTGGGCCACCACCAAATGGACGTTCATCCACTCTTCTGTAGTTTCCCTCAGCAAAATCACGAGGATTAATACAAGTGACTTGTACAATATCTCGTTTTGCCGCACGTCCGCTGATGCCGTAGGCTGTAATCGCTTCAAACATTTCAGGAAAAAGCGTAATGACTGCAAAAAACATCACAGACTCCTCTATTTTCCTGCTGTATTAATCCTAAAAGGATTAATAATCTACGCCCCAATTGACGTAAATACGACCAGCTTCAAGATCAACACGTTGTACTACATCTTTATGCCAAGGAATCATGCGCTCTTCTGAATCAATGCTGTCTGGGGTAGCATGCACCACCATCACATCATTAGCTCCAGTTTCAAACAACTCATGAATTTTCCCTAAGTTTACTTCCTGTTCTTCTTCATCAAGACCTAACACAGTTAAGCCCTTTAAATCTGACCAGTAGTATTCATCTACATCTGCTTTTGGCAGTTGAGACTTAGCAATCCAGATATTAGCACCAACCAAGCTTTCCGCCCCAGTGCGATCACTCACACCTTTCAACGCAACAACTAGGCCTTTGCCATGTGGTTTCCAACGTTTTACATCTATTGTTTGCCAACCGGCCTTGGTCTCAATGTACCAAGGCAGGTAGTCAAACATGTTGCTCATAGGTTCTGTATTTGAATACACCCAGAGCCACCCATTCAATCCATAAGCTGAACGTAACTGTCCAATCTGAATACGATCTTCGGGAACATTCTGTGTTGATGTCATGGGCTACCTACTACAAAAATTATGCAGTAGCTTTTTTAGCTTGAGCAGCTAAAGAAGCAACACGTTCAGAAGGTTGAGCACCTTGAGAAACCCAGTGAGCAAAACGGTCTGCATCTAAACGAAGTTTTTCTGCTTGACCTTGTGCAGTCGGGTTAAAGAAACCGATACGCTCGATGAAACGACCATCACGTGCATTGCGGCTGTCAGTCACAACGATTTGATAGAATGGACGTTTTTTTGCGCCGCCACGTGCTAAACGAATAACAACCATGATAAAAGCCTTATAATTCTTACGGATTATCCCTGCGCCGACCATCGGCAACACTTCAAACCCCTTTCATAGAGGGCGACATTCTACGTGATTTTCGCCCTGAAAGAAAGATTATTTTTTGAGTTATCCGCAGTTTTGAATTTAAAATTACTGTAGCCAATTTGATGTGGCAGATAACGCACAATCAGTTGCACCTTTTGCCCAGAATTTTTGCCCTTGATCATTAAGACAAATGATCCCATCACCAGCTTGAGAACTAGTAGCAATAGGTGTAGCAGTTAACACCCAGCTTGAATCAGTTATGCTAGAAAAAGCTAAGTTATATAAGGCTTGGCCTTGTTGAGGACTGACATTAGAACCATAAATCGAAGTAATCGTCGCATTCGACGGATAACGATTGTGAACTACTTTTTCTGATTCTAATGTTTGGGCAATATTCATCATTTCAGACTGAACAGCTGTACGATGCCCTTTGCGTAAATACTGCAAATACGAAGGTGTCGCTATAGCTGCTAAAATTGCAATTATTGCTACTACAATCATGAGTTCTATTAAGGTAAAACCATTCTTCATTGCCAATTCTCACTATTTGTTTCACATACATTGCAAGTGACTGTTCCACCACAGTCATTATCAACAGCTGTAGCTGTTAAACTTTGGCAGCGCAAACCTGAATTCTTAGCAATAAAATTAAAGTTTCTTGAATCTGTAGTTGTCGCTTTAATGACCCATGTTTGCCCATTTGCAGCAGCATTCGTCAATAAATTTCCTGTCGTCGTATCATCACTAATTTCAATCGTATAACCACCCCGTGGCAAAGTTACAGATGTGGTGGTAAATCCTCTATAGGTAAAGTTCTTGGATTTATGCCGTTCCAACTGTTCTGCCAATTTTAGAATTTCACCTTTAGCAGCAGAAGCCGTCGCTCTACGGCTATAACTTTGATATGAAGGGATAGCAATCGAAGCAAAAATAGCGACAATCACGATGACAACCATGAGCTCAATCAAGGTAACACCCTGATTAAACCGCAGAATATAATATTTATTCATCAGTCATACCTTAGCGATAACGCTCATACCAGCGTGTAGGAACTAAATGACTTGTACACTGCCACTCGCCCGTTCCACTCTCGTTTCCAGACAGTTGTAATTTCCCACAACTATTAGTCACTGGAGGTTCATCTCTTTTTGGAACAAATGCTATGCCGCGAATACCGGAGCCAATAACGTTTTTATTACATTCAGAAGCTCCTACTGGGCAATTAGTACCAGTTTGTGTTTTAAATCCACTTCCATTCTCTTTATTCTGATCAATTGATCCATCAGAATTAAGGCAGGCGCCAAATGGTAAACAGAACGTCTGCTGGTCAGTTTCACCTACTACACGGGGTAAACATGGGTCTGCCGCTACAATGCCTGTTCCCTGCGGATCATAAACAGGCACAATTAAAGTCCCAGTAACGGCCATAGGTTCTTCAAAAGCTTTCAGTCCACCTTTAATACGGAAACTATTATTAGCTTTCTCTGTGCCATCGCTCATACTAGAAAGTGAGCGATACCAACCGTTTTGTCCCGCCCCAGTGTTGGGAAAGAAAATCTGTGCTACTCGTGTTTCTCCAGATCGTAAAATTTGTGGATTTTTTCGAAGCGTCGATCGAGTAATATCTTTTGTTTCAAGCTGGCTATCTGTTAAAGACATTAAATTCTTTTTAATAAAGTCTTTGTCGATAATTCCATAAACATTGTTTACAGGTCTTCCACTTAATGCGGTGCTCGGTGACATCCCCTCACGACCTGTAAGCGGATAAACATCTAAAGGTGTACTACGGTCACCTGAAGCAATACCGACAGTAATAAAAGTGCGGATTCCATAATCGTGAATTGTCACTGTTGGCGGTTCATAAAAACGCGGCGCATTCCCAGCGGTATAGTCATTCGAAGCATCATAAGTTGAGTCATTTGTTGCTAAATTCGCTAATCGAACAACTCGAATACCGAAACTGCTATAAGTTGAATTTGTTTTTGTCTGGTTATTATTAAGATCGATACGGAAGATTTGCCCGCCTAAATCACCAAAATATAAATGGTCGACTAAACCATCAGCATCTCGATCCAAGGTACTAATGCGACTAACAATACTGTGCTTCATATTAGAGTTATCTATATTAGAGCCTGTATCACTAGTCCACCATAAGCGTTCCCCAGTTTTAGCATCAATAATATAAACAGCATTCCCTTTTGCTTTTCCATTCGTAAAGCAAGAACTACTCAAGGTAATATTCGGGTTTTCATAACATTGGTCGTAGCCACCACCAACAATCATAACGCGTTTAATCACCCCGTTATAACGTATATTTGCAAGTACAGGTTTAGACCAACTCTGCCCCATGCGACTATAATCAGTTTGATCTGCTCCTACTCTAAACAGGAGCTTAGGTGATGCAGGATTTAAGACATTTAAGCCATAATAGCTGCTGCCCCCCATTCGCATGCCACCATAAATATTCATTTGCTTTGCAGTTACTTTTGATACTGCTGAGCTACCGCTTCCCGTTGTAGTAATACTATATGCAGGGTCAGATACCCAAGCTCCATCCATACCGTGAGCAGGAGCTGTAGCATCACTTTGGCCAACCACTAAAGCTTTTGATGCAACTGGATCATTTAATATATCGGCAGGAACGAAAGCCATTTGTTCTACACCAGTTGAGGCATCCACAATATGCAGACCGCCTTCCATCGTTCCATAGAGAATGGATTGTTTACGCGCAGAAGTTAAATTCCCATTTTCATCTAATGTTCCATTATAGGTAAGCTGTACCGGTAAAGAATGAATACTACCGCCCATCGATAAATAGGGTTCATTCGATGTAACTAATGACGAAGGTAAGGTCGTAGCACTAATATCAGTTGAGTAACCTAGATAATTTAATATTTTTAATTTCAAGCTAATCGGGAAAGCTTTTAAAATATCTTGTCCAGTTGATGCATTAAATTTTCCTAAAACATAACTTGCTGTATTAGCCACACTATCAAAAGGATTAGTTCCTTCTGTTGGAGTAGCTGGAATTTTTAGCAAATTAGTTCCAGAAGTCGATATTTTCGTTAAGCTACCATCCGCCGCAACAGCGGAAACATCAGTAAATAAGTTGCGGATTTTAGTTTGTACTGCGTAATAATATTTTGTGATATTTCCTTCTTCATCACGTGTTTCATTTTGTCCAGCAATTGGTAAAGGAACTTTTGCATATGAACCACCAAAAAAGACTTTACCTCCATCATTATAAGTAGAGCTATTCCAATAATCTTTCGTACCCGTTCTAAATGCCCCAGTTGCGTTGTAAACCAACCCACCAGTATTCGCTTCAAAAGCACCAGCATTTGTTCCCGATAAAACAACATGATATTTCTTTAAATTTCCACGCCATGTTAAGTAGGTGTTAGCCGGGTTTGGCTCAAAAGCACGTAAGTAACCATATTCCTGTAAATTTTTAGGATTTAGTGCATCATAAGGAACAGAGATAGCACCTGTGGTTAAGGGTTCTAAAGGAACTTTATCTAAGTTATTAATAAATGCGATAACACTATCTGTTACACCTTGCGCACTTTGGGTAGGGAAAAAGCCTCCATTTCCATAACCAGGTGCAGCGACCGCATTTGTGGTCTGATTCGGCGAACAATTATCATCACTTTTACGATCAGATTGGGTTCTCGAACTTAAACGACAGGCATTTTTTACATCAGAAGAACTTAAGCTAGAAAAGTCACTACCAAAACCGACAAATGCTGTTTGAATAGAAACTCCAGCTGGGTTTTTTGTTTTATCAAATAATCTTTTTGCAAATTCCCCCATACAGGCCCAACCAGAGTCTGCTGTCGTGTTAGACAAACCTCCAGAACAAGTAAAATTTGCTCCCAAAGTGCTGCCTAGGGCTGTCGACATGACAGTTGCAGAACGTGTATTTGTTGTATTGTTCGGCTCCCCATCTGATAAAAAGTAGATTCCTTGCCCATCACAACTCTGGCGATTGGCCACTGCAGGTAAAGGAGATTGGTAAATAGCATTTAAATTGGAGGCATTTCTATCTACAACAATATTCGGATTGCTAGCTGTATCATTTGATTTTGATTTTGGGATACCACTATCTGCATTTGCTACAGCATAATTAAAGGTGGTGTAGTAATAAGTATAAGAATAGGTCCAATCCGAAGAAGTATCATAAGCAGTTGCCGTATCGACACCCGGATTAGAAGTTGACCAGTTACTCCAATAGTTATTAGAACGACAAGGTTGCCATAGATTTGTAGTATCGATTTGTGAATCGCGATAATTCGTACAATATGAGTATTCCGTTCTATTATCAGATTTTCGCACACGCCTTATATAGCTATCTTTTCGAATGGCATAATTTGCCTCTGAATAGGTCGTTGTACCCATCAAATAAGCAGCAGCTTCCGCATAAGCATGTGCTGAAGGCGTTGACCCGCCAGCAGTTAAATTTGCAACAGCCTGTTTTAATTTATAACGTTGAGAACCCACTGTATTTAACGTACTCGCATCTCCTAAAGGAGCAGCAGCCACTAGAACCTGCCCACTTCGGCTATCACCATTTGCAGAGAAATTTCCCAACCCCACACGAGTGTCATTTAAAACAGGATTATTACTTGCTAAAAAAGCATTCATACCATTTTTAAGCATAGCCAGACGGTTTTCGCCATAACTATTGTTGGTCATACTTCCTGATGTATCCAACATCATCACAATGGTTTTTTTACCAGCTGTAGGTGAAGCATAAATTTGTAAATCACTCGCCTGCACAACGGAGCTTGTCGTTAGCCATGTAAAAGCAACTGAACTCGAACAGATGGCATACCATAAATTATTTGGCTTAAAATTCTTCAATTTTAGTTTCACGATATTCCCCGTTATGAACCTGGTGCCGTAATTTGAGTGAGTTTATTGGTATAGTTAAATTCTTGAACTTGAGTACTAAAAGGCACGTTATGATTTGCCAAACACTCCGCCAATGTTTGTTTAGCTGTTAATGCGGTATCAAAATTGTCGCTAATTTTTGCCGAACTCGTGCTTAAGCAATCTCTTTGTAAAGTTTCAATAGAGGTAGATGCATAGGCTGGCAAAAAAGCAGTTGTAATCACTCGAATACGTTGCGTAGACAACATACTTTTAGGAAGTTGCGTACCTTCCGAGGTGTTTGTTCCTCGTGGTAAATTTGAGCCTGGAATATCGCTAGCAGCGTCTGTTGGAACACTTACAGCAACTTGGGTGACCACTGCTTGACGATTACTTCCATAGTCAGTTGTTAAATCGCAGAAACCCGCTACGCCGCCATCTTCAACGACTGCATTATTAGCGCTTCCTGCTCGAAGTAAACTTGCACCTCTGGTCTGAGCAAAATTTGTTGCTGTAGAAACAGGCTTATAACAAAAGTTGTATTCCGCACCAGGGTTACTTTCATGCTCTTTAAGCGCGGCACCAATCACATTAGTAATATTAGTTAGGGTGGTAGGATTCATCTGCACAATGAGTTCTAAAGGAGTGTCAGATGACTGAAAATTTAATTGGCTAACTTGGCTATTGGTAGCAACTTTTAAAGAAACAATAGCCACTCTTATTGCTAAAACGCCTACAGAAATAACAATCAATAAAATAATAAGCACAACAATAAGGGTTGCCCCTTTTTCCTTAGATCTACTCTTATGAATTAAATGGGTCATAGACTTTCCCCCATCGCATTGCGTAGAGCAATTGTTAAGTTATAAGTGCGGCGTAAGAATCGAGTTGTATTATCAGAAGCATGCACGGTTTGATCTAACATAAAAAAAGATTGCTCAGGATCTATTGCTTTGCTTTGGGCATTATTAGTAGAGCGCGCTAATACAGATATTTGTATTGAAAGAATTCGTGGCGGCATCACAGATGGTGTGGCATCTCGGGCAGCCTGTGCAGCAGCGCGATATTGGGGAATGGTATAATAAGCAAAATTGCCAGCCGCATTTTTTGCACCAAACAGCACATGGAAATGATCAATACGCGGCAATACAATTTGACCAGCGTCGCCTAACCCAGCAACAGTGGTCGGTTGAGCTGTGGCTACAGTAGAGGGAGTATTTGCATCACATGCAAGTGCATAATCTTGCTGGGAACTACCATTGCTATCCAGACGTAAAAAATAACGCTCTACAATTAAATCACCTGCAAGTACATTTACACCTTCACAATTGGTCATATTCGTAGGTGCAATAAATTGGATAGTCAGCTGATCACTTTGCACAGCAGCATTTGAAGTGTTCTGTATATTTGAAAGACCTTTCCAGTGATTACTCACAGTACTCACCGTATCGCCTGCACCATGACTAAGTAATGTGTCAGCAATATAGGTATTTGTTCCAACGTTAGGGACAAAATTAACATTGTTGTTATTGGTTGCAGTTGAGCCAGTTAATACAACACCGCCCCAAGGGGTTGTATCAGTTAATATTGGGTTGGTTACATTTCCATAATTTAGAAGCCGTATATCACGGGCAATATATTCCAAACCAAAAATACCGCTATCTTGTATTTCAGCATTTGCTTTTTGTAGACGGCTTGATAGAAGTCCACCAATAAATAATTGAGTCGCCGCGGCTACTAAAATTAGACCTAAAGCCAATGCAACCATCAGCTCAATTAATGTAAAGCCTCGCTGCTTCCATGATACAAATGAGTGAGCCATTAATATGCCTCCATCATTAAACAGTTCGAATTATTGACATAAACGCCATTTGTACTCATACAGCTCGACACATCCGCGCTCGTGACTCCCTCATTTGTTGTAATTACTGGAGCGGTTTTTCCCCAAAAAACAAACAAACATTGCCTCTGCTGGGCCATTGTGCTTGTAACCCCTGGGCAATTTGTCATTGTAATTTTCATGCCAAGTTGATCAGCATTTCTTGCTGCTTGATATGCATCAAATTGGGCAAGCTGAGAAGGTGTACAAGCTGCATTGAAACACAACGTAGGAGCTGCGGTGGTAGATGAATAATTGCTATAACTACGGACAAATGCGGGATACTGACTAGCTTGAGAACTATTTACGCGAATGTTTTCTGCTAATCCTCTCATGATCATAATCGCTTGAGATTTGCTTAATGCCTCTGAAGAAGCATCCATAGCACGGACTTGCAAGGCAACATATCCTAAAACCCCTATCGCAATTAAAATTAAGGCAACCAACACTTCTAATAAACCCACCCCAACTTGAGCTTTTCGTTTAGAGCCCTGCATTAACATGTCTCCTCAGCTTTAAAAATTAATGTGCCAAGCTTTGTTAAAATAAGAATTTTCTTTTTATTTATTTTTGAATTACAAATAGATAAAAGTGTATCTTGGGTGATATTGGTTATCACCCCATTCGCATTAAAAGTTAAAGTCGTCGCTGTTAATGAACTCTGCGTACCATCAGCAGCGATATTTTTAAGTTCAAAACTGTTATTGGAATCAGCTTTCCAATTCAAGGAAGTGGGAGTATTTAAAGCTGTTGAATTCAGATTAATAGAAACGTCTTGTCGACCAAGTATGGCTTGGCTCTTTGCTTCCGATAAAGTATTTATTAGATCTCGCTGGTTTCCATCTAATCGTTTGCTTTCTAATAAATTCGACATAGATGGTGCAGCCATCATCGCGATAATAGCCATAACCGCAATCGTCACCATAAGCTCAACCAAGGTGAACCCATCTTGCGGAATAATTCCCCTCATCCCCACACCCCAAATAAACTTTAAAATTTTTTATTTATTAATTAAATTTTACGTCTTATGTTTACAAAACAAATACAAAGCAGATAAAGGGTATAAAAAAACAGATAACTGTCATATCAACAATTATCTGTTTAACTTTTTAAAATCAGTGTGTTAAATACATCACACTTTACGCTTGAGTCACATGAATGCGTAATTCTTTAGGAAGACTAAAGGTTATGTTCTCTTCACGCCCATCTAATTCTTTCGGTGCTTGAGCACCCCAATCTTGTAAACGTTGAATCACTTGTTTAATCAAAATTTCTGGCGCAGAGGCACCGGCAGTAACACCAATTTTACACGTCTCATTAAACCATGACTGCTCTAACTGATCAGCATTATCTACAAGGTAAGCGGCTTTACCCATACGCTCTGCAAGCTCACGTAATCGATTTGAGTTTGATGAGTTAGGTGAACCTACAACCAATACGACATCACACTTCTCAGCTAAATCACGTACAGCATCTTGTCTGTTTTGAGTAGCGTAGCAAATGTCATCTTTACGCGGACCTTGAATATGCGGAAATTTTGCACGCAAAGCATCAATAACTTTAGCTGTATCATCAATAGAAAGCGTCGTTTGAGTCACAAATGCAAGTTTTTCAGGATGTCGTACGGTAAGTGCAGCAACATCTTCTTCATCTTCAACCAGATAAATATCACCGCCTTTTAATTTGTCATATTGCCCCATTGTGCCTTCGACTTCTGGGTGCCCTTCATGACCAATTAAAATAGCTTCAGTACCTTCACGCGCATATTTAGTCACTTCAATATGAACTTTAGTCACTAAAGGACAAGTCGCATCGAAAACTTTTAAGCCTCGATGTTCAGCTTCTTGTTGAACTGCTTTTGAAACACCGTGCGCACTAAAAATTACAATTGAGTCATCTGGCACCTGATCTAGCTCATCAACAAAAACGGCGCCTCTTTGACGTAAGTCATCTACCACAAATTTATTGTGTACAACTTCATGACGTACATAAATAGGAGGATTGAAACATTCCAGAGCCCGATTGACGATTGCTATGGCTCGATCAACACCGGCACAAAAACCACGCGGATTAGCTAACACAATTTCCATAACAGCCTCAAAATTAATAAAACAGGGGAATTTCTCTTGAATATTTGCAATTAAAACTATTCAGTTTAAACGCACGGTACACTACAATAGCGAAGATATTTTATCATATCAGGAAAAATATCATGTCGGGTCTATTGTTTGTCGTTTCTGCTGCATCAGGAACGGGCAAAACATCTTTGGTAAAAGCCCTGCTTGACCGTGTGAGCAATTTACATGTTTCAGTCTCGCATACAACCCGAGGTCAACGTCCCGGTGAGTTAGATGGTGTTCACTATCACTTCACTACAAAAGATGAATTTCTAGACCAAGTCAACCATGATGGATTTATCGAATACGCTGAAGTATTTGGTAACTACTATGGCACTTCTCAAGCTACGGTAAAACAACAGCTAGCTCAAGGACACGATGTCTTACTTGAAATTGATTGGCAAGGTGCAGAACAAGTACGCAAACTTTTCCCTGAATCCAAGCAAATATTCATTTTACCCCCAACTCAATTTGATTTACGTCAGCGTTTATCTAATCGCGGCACTGACTCAGTTGAAGTCATTGAGCATCGTTTAAGCTGTGCAGTAGAAGATATGCAGCACTACACGAACTTTGATTACATCATTATCAATGATGATTTTAATAAAGCCTTGCATGAGCTTGAAGCTGTGATTACAGCGAACCGTTTGGTGCTATCTCAGCAAGCAAAACGTCACCAAACTTTAATTCAGGACTTGATTACTCCTCAACCAAAACAGGAATAACTTGAGTCTAGATCGAAAGCCTTTTATACTATTTAGTCTGTTCAAATTTACCATTCCAGAACGAGAACTTTTATGGCACGCGTCACCGTTGAAGATTGTTTAGATCATGTAGACAACCGTTTTGAGCTTGTGCTCGTTGCAAGTAAACGTGCTCGTCAATTGGCACGTCAAGGCATGGAGCCAACTGTAGAATGGGATAACGACAAACCGACTGTAGTTTCTTTGCGCGAAATCGCGGCAGGGCACGTTACGAAAGAAATTCTTAAACAACGTGAGCAAGATTACCAAACTTCTAGTCTTGATCTTGCCCTTTCTACAAACAGCTTGAATTTAGAAGGTTTTTCTTTCTAATTCACCCTGTTTCATAAAAAAACCATCGTTTTTCTGCGATGGTTTTTTATTTGGCTTTGTCCCATATTTAAACATATTGAGAAAAGCAATTATTTTCATTGAAAAAAAAATACACTTTTTCAAATGAAAAAATTGACAAGTTCCGCAATATGCTTTTCATTAAGAAGCAGATAGATTTAGTTTTTCAGCAATAGGAAAAAGGGTGATTTATGCCAGGCGAAGAGGTCAGCCAAGCCAAGCAACAGCTCAAATTAATTATCGACCCTTACTTATCGGTAAGTGAAGTCGAAAAAGTGCTTGCTGCCTGTGATTTTGCCGACCTAGCACACACTGGCATTACACGTAAAAGTGGCGAACCCTATATTCTGCATCCGATTGCTGTAAGCTGTATTCTTGCAAACATGCGTTTAGATGCTGAAACTTTAATGGCAGCACTTTTGCATGATGTTATTGAAGATACTCAGTATACAAAAGAAGATATTATTGAGAAGTTTGGCCTAACCGTTGCAGAGCTAGTTGATGGTGTAACCAAACTTAGCCAATCAAGCGATAAAGAATATAATAAAGCAGCTTCATTCCGAAAAATTCTGCAAGCGACCTTACAAGATCCGCGTGTCATCATTATTAAATTAGCAGATCGCTATCATAATATGACAACTCTAGGTGCTTTACGCCCAGATAAACGAGCCCGTATCGCTCAAGAAACTTTTGATATATTTGTACCGATGGCAAGATTAGTCGGCATGAATGAAATGGGCGATAATCTAGAGAATCTCTGCTATCAAAACCTTGACCTTGATATGTTTGATAACGTTCAGAATGCTCTGCTACAGACAAAGCCAGAACGCTGTAAATATCAAAGTATTTGGGAACAAAACCTCGCTGAACTTCTGCATAATTATCATATTCAAGGCCGTATTAAAAAGAAAAATAACAATATCGAATTATTACGCCATTTCGTTAAAAACGAGATGGATCTCCAAGAGCTTACCCATAGTCATGCTTTTGAAATTGTTCTACAAAGCATTGCCGACTGTGACCGCCTAGAAGAAGCATTAAGAGAAAATTTTCAGGTTATCCAGTACCAAGACCATATTCGTCGCCCACTACCTGGCGGTAATCAGTCTTTATTGATAAAGCTTAAAGGCGAAAAAACAACACTATCTCTTACCATTCAAACCGAGCTCATGCGTAAAGCTGCCCGTTTTGGGGTAGTGTTAGGTGAAAATGCGCCGCAAACTTGCCGCTCTGCCATTCAGGCTTCAATGCAGAACTTAAATACATTGATTGACGGTGAATGTGCTAAAACAACTTTTAATGATTTACTTGATTATCTACATCAAGAAAAAATCTGGGTATATACACCACACGGTCAACTGCATGAGCTACCGCAAGGCGCTACCGTAGTTGATTTTGCTTATTCAGCAAGCTTATTTTTAGGTAACCATGCGGTTGGTGCAAAAGTCGATGGAGAGATTAAACCACTCTCTACCCCATTAGTTAGTGGTCAGGTTATCGAGATTATTACGGATGTTTTAGCGACACCAAACCCAGACTGGCTAAGCTTTATTAATACGCAAAAAGCGCGTCGTGCATTACAGCATGTGCTTAAAGATCAAGATATCGAAGAACAGCGTCTAGTTGGTGCACAAGCCCTTTCTCGAGCATTGAAACTTTTTAATCGTTCAATCAATGATCTTTCTGAAGCTGACTGGTTAGATCTATTGCAGTGGCGCCACATCGATAATAAAAATACATTATTTGAACAAATTGCGGTTGGCGATTTACTACCTCAACTTGTAGCAAATCACTTGTTTGCTCATGACAAACATCCGCAAGTAGAAAACTCAGATCGACTTATTCAAAGTACGGAAGGAGTCGACGTTAAATATGCACACTGTTGCAATCCAATTTTAGGCGATCCAATTCAAGGACATTTAACGCGTCGCGGGTTAATTGTGCATCGCATTCGCTGTCATAACTTATTACATGAACAACATCTACATCCTGAAAATATCATGCCGCTTCAATGGAAAGCAGATGATGTAGATGATGTCCGTTTTACAGCATACCTCGCTATTTATATGGCAATGAATGATGAACAAGTATCAGACCTGATCTACCAATGTCGTAAAAATAACGCTGGGGTAGAGATGGTTCACTCAAATGAGCAAAGAACTTTTGTGAATATTGTAGTGAATAACCGAAAACATATTGCAAAAGTCATTCGTGATTTACGCATGCACTATGGTTTCCCACGGATTGAACGTTTAGACGCTCCTGCTCCGCAAATGGAAATTTCAAAAGTAAGTTAAATCTTTATAGAGACTATTGGTTATAAATTTTTTGTTTCCTTAACAAAATCAAACTTTCCAAATTCACTTAATCAATTAAATCGATGATACTTTTGTCCAAAGCTATCATCGATTATGATGGAAATAGATTTAATCAAGGAGAACCAAATGTCCCGCCAAGTCATTCATACTGAAAATGCCCCTGCTGCTATCGGCACATACTCTCAAGCTATTTTAGTAGATAATACGCTATATCTTTCAGGGCAAATTGGTTTAGACCCATACAGTATGGAACTTGTAGAAGGTATCGAAGCTCAAATTCGCCGTGTATTTGATAATTTAAAAGCAGTTTGTGAAGCTGCCGGTGGTTCACTTGCAAATATTGCTAAGCTCAATATTTTTTTAACTGATCTATCAAATTTCCAACTCGTAAACCAAATTATGGGTGAATATTTTGCTCAACCCTACCCTGCACGTGCAGCTCTTGGTGTAGCAAGCTTGCCAAAAGGCGCATTAGTGGAAATGGACGGAATTGTAATTATTAATCAATAAGATATAAATTTTCAAACTATCCAATTTTAAATATTTAGTTTTTAAAAAACGAACCACCTTGGCATAAAAATCTAAATTCTTTTTAGATTTCCGCTTAGGTGGTATTTTTTTATCCAAAATCCCAATAATGATAAATGAGATTTTAAATGAATTTCATTGACAAACGATAATAATTATCAATAATATCAATTATCGCATTTATATTTGGGGATCACTCCCATGTACGTTTGCTTGTGTCGTGGCATTACCGATCAGGATATTAAAGACGCTATTGAAAATGGCGCTGAAAGCTATCGTGAAATTCGCGACTTGCTTGATCTTGGTACATGCTGTGGACGCTGTGCACCAGAAGCCCGCGCTATCATTAGCGAAGAATTAGCAGAAATCGCTGCTCGTATTTCTGTAGCTGCATAATAAAAATTAATATTTAACAAAATTTATTGACTCCTCCACCGCTTTTTGCGGAACCTTTATAGTTCCTCATTCAAGCGGTTTTTTTTGGCTTGAAAACATCCTTTCTAATATTGTGTTGTTTTTGATTGCGATTTTCATTTGCTGTTCCATAAATTACTCGCCATCTCCATCATTGTTCACTAAAATGGATTTATAGATTGCCTTAATTAAGTTTGAGGCAGAAATTGTTTTGGAGTAGCTACAATGAAAGGCAATCGTGATGTCATTAATCAGCTCAATCAAGTGCTGTATCATCATTTAACTGCAATTAATCAATACTTTTTACATTCACGCATGTTTAATGACTGGGGAATTGAGCAGCTTGGCTCTGCTGAATATAAAGAATCAATTCGTCAAATGAAACATGCCGATAAAATCATTGAACGTATTTTATTTTTAGAAGGACTACCTAACCTCCAACATTTAGGCAAGCTTTATATTGGTCAACACACAGAAGAAGTTCTGCACTGTGACATTCGTAAAGTAAAAGAAAATATAGAAGCAATTCAAAAAGCGGTTGCTTTAGCTGAAACAGAGCAAGACTATGTCACCCGTGACCTTGTTCAAGAAATTTTAGAAAAAGAAGAAGAATATTGGGATTGGTTAGATACCCAAATTGATCTTATTGGCAGCGTAGGTATTGAAAACTATATCCAGAGCAAAATGTAATTTCTCATAAAAAAATCCCCTTGAGTACAAGGGGATTTTTTTATTACTTTTCTTTTAATAACCCTGATAGCGTTATTTTTTGCTTATAGAGTCGCTGTAAAATAAATATTTGCTGCTGTGCCTGCTCCACTTTTTCATTATAAGCCAGTAATTTTGCGTATTTACGCAAGTTATATGGAGTAGGTTTATTCTTCACAAAATTTTCCCATTGATCCAAATTAGCTTCAGATAATAGTGTGTGGGGATTAAGTTCAATCCAACGTAAACGCTGCTCAAACTGCGTTAAAACAAAAATTTTACCGCTTCCCATAAATTCGGCATTTGGACGCTTATTATTAAAAAGCAAATTACTATTTAAAACATAGACATTATAATCACGTAAAATCGCAATAATAAGCAGTAAACTTACACCCCATGATAAGCGAAGAATATGTTTGTTGAGGATAATTCCTTTCAGAACAGGAGTCTGGGCTTGCACAATACCAAGTAGGAACCCGCAAGTAAGCAAGAAATAAGCATAACGTTGTGGAAACTCTAACATGGCATGAATAAGTACTGTACATACCATCATAATCGCTATAATCGAGATGGCATTTTTAGCCTGTTGATTTAACCAAATAAACCAGCAAGCAAAGTAGGTAATGATTACAGCACCCAGTGGAATACCATTCCAGATAATTAGATCAAGCAGTACATTATGAGCACTGGTGGTCCACTCTCCTGTTGGGAAAGCATGATAAACCGTCATTTGTGCGACACTGGTTTGATTCCAACCATAACCCAACCAAGGGTGCTGCTGTACGGCAAGCAACATTTGTGACCAGATATTAAAGCGCAAATACCCAGAGCTTGCTCTTTCAACCAAACTACTTGCCTGGGTTACATCAGTACTTGCCCATGCTTCAATTAAACTAGTAGCAAACGGCAATACTATGCCTGCCATTACAAAAAAACCAACACACCACAAAAAACCTTGAATAAATCCAAATCTTTTTTGTTTTCCAAATTGTTTAAGTATCCAGTAGATGAATAAGAATGGAAAAACGATCCATGATGTTCGTGATTGACTTAGAGCAATTGTGAATAAAATAATCAATGCTGAAGGCAATAATAACCACAATGTTACTTTATTTTTTTCATATAAATATAAACATCCTAACAACCCAATAATTAAGAATGTCGCCATGTTGTTGGGTTGACCAAAATTTCCGTAAGGACGGTTACCGATCAAGTGAAGGGTGTAAATTAAATGTGATTCAATATTCAACCATTGAAAAATTGCTATAAGACTAGTTAATAGCGATGTAATAATTACTAATAAGCTAAAACCAGAAAAAATTTGATCTCTCTTTTTTTGATCTAAAGATAGGTTGTAGCCAGCCAAGACCATAAACCAAAAACCTAATAAGTAAAATGTACTTAATAAGGCCGTACTTAAATCAAAAACTAAACCAAAGCCCCACTGCACAATAGGAATTAAAGTAAATGGAAGCAACAATATCTGTGCTCTAGGAATTTTAATATTTTGTTGAATTAGGGCAGCTAATACGCATAACCCAGCCCCGAAAGTACTGACTTCACTTGAGAACATGACCCAAGGGCTGTAGTGAAATGGAGACAACCATGCAAAACCCAACAGGATTGCAGCGAGAAATAGGAAGAATACTTGCATAGTGAGAGGTTAGAGACCAAAACTTGTGGGAATTATACATGGAAGCCTAAAAGAAAATGTATGAACTCTCTATGAAAAGATCTTGATAAGATTTACTTCAAAAAATTAAGGAATTTGTGAAGCTGGTATCAAGTGCTCAGCAGCACCATAAAACCAAAAGTTTGGCGCCATTCTTCCGTCATAGCTACCACAGCCCCAGCACATTATATCTTGTGCTAAATAAACGATCGTGATGTATATGAAGACAACTCCCCATAAAGCAATTAATAGTTTCGTGAGTCTATAGGGATATTTCAAATATTCTTTAGACTGTTGGCGCTGAGAAAAAGCAAATGCTAAAAATAATATACAGGCCATTTGTGAAGCAGGATAAACCATACTTCCTGAGAACATCGCATCAACTAAAATTGCAACCACGCCAGCTTTTGCAATAGGTAAAGCATTCTTATCTCGGAACAACTTAATAACTTGATATATCATCCAAACTAAAAAAATACATCCAACTATTCCCCATTCAAAAATTAACCTTAAATATAGGTTATGTATGTGATGTCCATATTTATATTGAATTTCTGAGAGATAACCTCCCCCCACACCAGACCATGGTTTTTCTTTCCATTGCTCAAAAACAAAACTCCACATCTCTGAACGCATTGATGTCCCAACCCTTATTACGGTCATGGTATTTTTATCAGCGAAATAAATAGTAGTTTTATAAACTAAAAAAGCTAAAAAAATGTAAATACAGCTTTGCAAAATGAGCTTTCGATTTTCTCGAGAGTATATAAAGAAAATCAACAATCCTGTCATTACAGCAAGCAAGGCGGATCTAGCTCCGTCAAAAAACCACGCTAGAGCAAAAAAGAAAATAGCAAACGGATAAAAGTAATGAAAATAAGGGTATTTTTTATTTTTTAAAAAAATTAGAAAAAAGAATATAGGCACGATAACACTGTCATAAATTCGGATCGTGCCAGAGTTAAATTGCCAGTCAAACCATTGTTTGTAGAAAATAAAATTAGTGATAGAAATACAAATAAATAAACAAGGAATAAATGCTGAAACGACAATAAATACTAAGCCATGTTCTATATTTTCTATATTCTTTAACTCATATGTTAAAACAGAAAATATAAATAGTAATGCTATCCCAGACCAAATTTCTTGAAACTGAAAAATACTATAAGTTGTTATCTGTATAGCAGTTAATAAACCTATAAGTAAAAAAGTAATTTGAGTAAAAATTGAATATTCTATTTTTTTGGTAAATATTAAAACCGATAAAGCATATAATGCTAAGGGAAATTGTAATAAACGAAGTTCGTCATATTGAACGAAAGACCAGCCAATTTGATACCCAGATAATGCTGTAATAAGATAAATTACCACCCCCAAAGAGGTAATATTTTTTACTAACATATTTATTTTCTTTAATAAAAAAGAGAGGGCAAACCTCTCTTTTTAGGACAGTAATATTATGAAGAAGTACATGATTTAGGTAAGTACTTTTGTTCAATTTTGTTTGAACCAGTTGAAGTACAACTCCACACATTTGAACCTTTATCTGCATTACTAAGAGTTAGAGTAAGCTCTCCATTTTGAATACCTTTTGAAACTCCAGTTGCCCGCATTTTTGCAGTAATTGTACATCCACCTGAGGCAGCAGCGGTACCTGCCGTGGTTACAGAAGCAACATATTTACCATTAATATCAGTAGCAGTAGCAATTCCATTAGTACCATTTGTTGGGCAAGTAGCATCTTGACTAAAAGTCTCTGCAACAGCTCCCTTCAATCCACTAGCTAACTCCATAGCTTCACTAACTTGAGAACGAGCGATATAGTCTTGATACGCAGGAATCGCGATTGCTGCCAAAATACCAATAATGGCAACTACGATCATGAGTTCAATTAATGTAAAACCTTTTTGTGCATTCATAGCCTTTTCCCCAAAGATTGTATGTATGTTTTTATATAAGCTTTTTCAGCTATCAACTATATTGCAGCATCCATGCCAACTTTTATTTTAATTAAAAAACAAATACTTATTCCATAATTAACTATTCTTAAATATTAAATAGGTGTAAGTAAGTGACAAAAAATGTCATATAAATTTTTATGAAAACACTTCACGCATTAAAAAAAATAAATTACACAACTCAAAGTTTATGTTTATTTATGTGAACAAAATCTCTTTAAAAATAAATAAGTAGGTGACATTTTTTGTCAGTCAGCTTTAAAAAGTAAAATTATGAAAATTAGCTAATATAGGAATATTACAAAGCGAGTTAATTAAGGATAATCGGAGCATTCCCCAATTCATTGGATTGATCTGGCATGTTCTCATCATAAAAACGTGACAATACCTCTCCAATTTGTTGTACGCCAATCACTACAGCTTGTTGATATTGTTGTTGTTTAAGCTTCTGTACTATTGCTTCACAAATCTGTTGCCAGACTTGATCATTAGTCACATTTCGAATGCCACGGTCAAATATAATTTCTACTGTTCGTTCACATAAATTTAGGTATAACAATACGCCACTATTTAAGGCGGTATCCCAAACACCTAATTCTGCAAATAATTGCTGTGCTCTTAAACGAGTATTTTGTCTGTAGGCTTGTGACACTGGAATATGGCCTTCAATTACAACCTGTATTTCTCCAACATGGCCATGTTCTGCTTGTTGTACAGCATCAGCAATAGCTTGCTTATCTTGTTTTGAAAAATAACGACTACTGGCAGGTAAATAGCATAGATGTTTAAACCAACGTTTTAGACTTGGCTCTACAGATTCCTCAATTTTTGGTTGAGTAATAATTTGTGTTGTTTCTGATGTTGTTACCATGAGCCTGAAGCACCTCCACCGCCAAAACGACCTCCGCCGCCACCATAGCCTCCGCCACCTCCGCCGAAGCCTCCTCCACGTCCACCGCCACCAGAACCACTTAAAATGGCCTGTAAAATAAGTTGGGCAATTGATGTAATAAGTAAAAAGAAAATACCAAAACCAAGTAGTAAGCTAGTGACTAGCCCCGCCCCATTTACAAATCCTGCTACCGCAGCAGCAACTCCTGCTGTAGATGCACTAAGCGGACGACCAACAATAAACGAACCCACAATTCCAGCAACAAGAATAAATAAAGCCATTGTCAGCGTTGTCTGCTTGGCTTGCTGTTCTTCTGCAGCTTGATGCTGACGTTCTTTTAAATCTTGGGCAGATTGCTGTGCTACTTCTGGATCTAAATTTAAAATTCTTCCGATTTCATCAAGACCTGCACTCAAACCTTGGGCATATTGGGCTTGTTTAAAATAAGGTGTAATTTGGTTTCGAATAATCCGACTTGCCACAATATCCGGCAATACTCCTTCTAAGCCATAACCGGTTAGTATTTGTATACGGCGGTCATTTACAGCGACTGCAATGAGTAATCCATTGTCACGTTTAGATGATCCCAATTGCCACTTTTCACCAACACGTAATGCATAATCAAAGATATCTTCTTGGCCAGTGGTAGGAACAATCACAATACCAATCTGCGCTTTGCCTTGTTGGTATAAACTTAGAATTTTTTGATCAAGTTGCTGCTTCTCAGCTTCGCTTAAGATATTGGCTTGATCAATAACAGGCTGGTTTAAAGTTGGCAAACCACGAATTGACTCCCCATCAGCCATATCATTCGCAACTTGGACTTGAGGAGCAGGACTTGAAGCAGCTTGCCCCTCTAGTTTAGTTGCAGCAGCTTGAGTTTGTTGCTTTTGAATAATTTTGCCAGCAACTATTGCATCAGCCTCATCGGTAGCAGTTGCAATATTAGTTTCACTCCATGCCGTATTCTGAAAAAGAACACCACAACAGAGCAAAATTAAGGTCGAGATAAAGACCTTAATTTGCTTTGGTTGAAGCAATAGAGTATTTCTCATACGGCACTCCTTTGATTTATAAAATTAATCAAAAGAAACTTTTGGAGCCTGTTGTGCAGATGCTTCTGCAGAGAAATTGGCTTTTGGATGCATACCAATTACTTTTGCTGTTACTGCCTGAGGGAACTGACGCACATATGAGTTATAGTCTTGTACTGTTGTAATATAACGATTACGCGCAACAGCAATACGGTTTTCAGTACCTTCAAGCTGAACTTGTAGTTCTTGGAATTGAGTATTGGCTTTCAAATCTGGGTAATTTTCCGAAACAGCAATGAGTCGAGATAATGCCCCTGTTAATTGACTTTGAGCCTGTTGATATTTTTCAAGTAAAGCCGGATCTTCTAAAACTTCTTTATCAACTTTTAAACCTGCAACATTAGAACGAGCCTGTGTTACTTCGGTTAATACTTGCTCTTCATGCTTAGCATAGCCTTTAACGACGTTTACAAGATTTGGTACCAAATCTGATCGACGTTGATATTGGTTCTGTACTTCAGACCACGCTGCTGTTACAGCCTCATCTTTTACTTGTAGAGTATTATAGCCACACCCCGAAAACAGTAAGGTACTGGCAAGTGTTGTTGCGATCGCAAATTGTTTCAACGTTTTCATCGGCACATTATCCTCAAGTTTTTCTTTATATTTTTAACCTCTTTACCTGATTGTATGATGAATTAGGCATTATTGTGTTGCTTTTATTTTATTGATTTTAAAAAACCGGACTTTTAAATCCGGTTATCTATTAGCTCAATCGCTGATCTTTTTCTTGTTCAAAACTTGCCATTTGATATTCTTCTGCTAAAGAACTTTTCCAATAATTAACCATCCTGCCATAATCTTTTTGGCTCGGATGGAAATCTTTTTTGTAATATGCGAAGTATTCTGGCATTAACTGAACAAGCATCTTCATCAGTAAATATAATCCAAATAAATTACCCCCGATTTTAGGTAAGCTATTCCATTTATCTTGCCAAAATAAACGAGTTGTCCCATAAAAAGCGAGACTCGCAAATCCTGTTGTGACGCTACGCATGAGTAAACGACGGATACGATCATCACCATATACATGTTGATAAACATCAAATGCAACCGAACGATGTTCAATTTCTTCAATCGCATGCCATACCCAAAGTTTTAGCGCATCTTCATCTAGCGTTTTTAATAACTCTGGATGTTGTAAAACATATCCCCCAAGTAAAGCAGTGAAATGTTCAAATGCACAGGTGAGTGCCAATTGCAGCTTAGGTGGAATTGTTCTTAAATATTTATCGCGCTCATTTAGCCAATTTTGAAAACTGTCCAGATTATAATCATCACGTCGCCAAGCTTCATTAAACTCACCATGTGCTTTGGAATGCATGGCCTCTTGTCCAATAAACGCTGCAATTTGCGCTTGTAGCTGAGGATCTGAGACTTTATCACGTACATTACGTACACTATTTACAAAAAATTGCTCACCCACCGGAAACGTTGATGAGAGTGCAGTTAAAAAATGCGACATGAGAGGTGAATTTGCAAAATAGTGCCGCTTGATCGCTTTTGGATTAAATTCAAGACGACGCACTGTAATACCCAACGCTTTTCGACGATTTAAATATGATTTTTCTGCCGTCATACCTGCGATGTTCATATTCAACACCTACTGTATTGAAGAAGGAAGTTTCGAGTATGTCGCGAGCTTTAAACGCTAAAAAGGGCAAAAAAGCTTATTATATTTGCCAAAAACATCAAAGTGACTAATGGTAGACAATAAAAAAGCCTACTTGAAGTAGGCTTTTTTTCAGTTATTTAACAAATTAATTTATTAAACACCAAGATAATCCAAAATACCTTCGGCAGCTTGACGGCCTTCCCAAATAGCAGTCACGACAAGGTCTGAGCCACGTACCATATCACCACCAGCAAAGATTTTCGGGTTTGATGTCTGGAATTTGAATTCTTGCTTTTCAGCTGCGACAACACGGCCTGAACCATCAAGATTAATATTCACATTACCAAACCAGTCTGCTGGGCTTGGGCGGAAACCGAAAGCAAGTAAAACTGCATCAGCTGGTAATACTTCCTCAGAACCCGGAATTGGCTCAGGGCTACGACGGCCACGACTATCTGGTTCCCCCATTTGTGTCGTTACCACTTTTACGCCTGTCACTTTGCCGTTTTCACCAACGATTTCGACTGGTTGACGATTGAATAGGAATTTCACACCCTCTTCGTAGGCATTTTTTACTTCACGTGCAGAACCCGGCATATTGCTTTCATCACGACGGTATGCACAAGTTACATCGTGAGCACCTTGGCGTAAAGAAGTACGGTTACAGTCCATAGCGGTATCACCACCACCAAGAACAATAACTTTTTTACCATCTAGGCTAATGTATTCACTTGGATCTTTTTCCCAACCTTGGCAACGGTTCACGTTAGAGATTAAGAAATCAAGTGCATCATAAACGCCATCAAGATCTTCACCCGGGAAACCACCTTTCATATAGGTATAAGTTCCCATACCCATGAATACCGCATCATATTCTGCAAGCAATTCATCAATCGTGATGTCTTTACCAATTTCAGTATTTAAACGGAATTCGATGCCCATACCTGTGAAAATTTCACGGCGGCGTTTCATCACATCTTTTTCCATTTTAAATTCTGGAATACCGAATGTAAGTAAGCCACCAATTTCAGGACGCTTATCGAATACAACTGGTTTAACACCACCACGAGCTAGAATATCTGCACAGCCTAAACCAGCAGGACCAGCACCAATAATTGCAACTTTTTTGTCATTCCATTTTACGCCTGACATATCTGGACGCCAGCCTAAAGCAAAAGCTGTGTCATTGATATATTTCTCAGCATTACCAATGGTTACTGCACCAAAACCATCATTTAAGGTACAAGCACCTTCACACAAACGGTCTTGTGGGCATACGCGACCACATACCTCAGGTAGTGTGTTGGTTTGATGACAAAGCTCAGCAGCTTGGAAAATTTGGCCTTCAGCGATCAGTTTTAACCAGTTTGGAATGTAGTTATGTACAGGACATTTCCATTCGCAATATGGGTTACCACAGCCTAAACAACGGTGAGTCTGATTAGTGACAGTTTCCGATGTAAAAGGCTTATAAATTTCCACAAATTCTGCTTTGCGGACAGTAATATCTTTTTTCTCTGGATCTTGACGTGGTACATCCAGAAATTGAAAGTCATTATTTAGGCGTTCTGCCATGTCTCTCTCCGTGGGTAGGCGCGGATTTCCTTGTTGCCCGCACCTGCCTATGTCTTTGCAGTCGTGGAATTATTGTGGGTCAGCTTGTGTTGTTTTCAAAAGCGTTTGCAAATTAGCAGCTTTTGGTTTCACAAGCCAGAATTTACGGCTGTAGAAATCGAACTCATTGCGGATTTTATAAGCCCAAGCACTACCAGTTTCTTTGATATGCTCATCGATAATACGCAACAAGAACTCTTTATGATCTTCCATAGATTCTGTTGAAATACGATTTAAATCAATCAACTCGTGGTTGTAGTAATCTACGAAGTCATTATCAAGGTCAAGTACATAAGCAAAACCACCAGTCATGCCCGCACCAAAGTTATGGCCTACTTTACCAAGTACAGTCACAACACCACCTGTCATGTATTCACAGCAGTGATCACCCGCACCTTCGATTACAGCAAATGCGCCAGAGTTACGAACTGCAAAACGCTCACCCGCTGTACCTGCTGCAAAAAGCTTACCGCCAGTTGCACCATACAAACAGGTATTACCAATAATTGCTGTATTTTGTGTTTGGAAAGGTGAACCTTGTGGTGGGAAAATCGAAATACGACCACCCGCCATACCTTTACCTACATAGTCGTTTGCATCACCTTCAAGACGGATGTGTAAACCACCAGCATTCCAAACACCAAGCGACTGACCAGCTGTACCAGTTAAGTTCATTACAACTGGATGAGCTTCCATACCCAAGTTGCCGTAGCGACGAGCAATTTCACCCGAAACACGAGCACCGATCGAACGGTCACAGTTCACGACGTTGAAGTTGAACTGACCACCAGCGCTTGACTCAATTGCAGGAAGCATTTCAGCCACCATTCTCTCAGCCAATACACCTTTATCAAATGGTGCATTACCTTCTACTTGACAGTATTGTGCTTTACCTTCGGCAGAAGGATGCGAAGTTAACAGAGCACTTAAATCAAGGTGAGCATGTTTTTCAGTCTCGCCCGGTAATACTTCAAGCAAATCAACACGACCAATCAAGTCTTTCAATGAAGAAACACCTAGTGCAGCCAACCATTCACGAGTTTCTTCAGCAATAAAGTGGAAGAAGTTGATGAGCATTTCTGGCTCGCCAATGTAGTGCTCTTGACGTAAATGATCTTGTTGAGTTGCAACACCAGTTGCACAGTTATTTAAGTGACAAATACGGAGGTATTTACAACCTAGAGCGATCATTGGTGTTGAACCAAAGCCGAAACTTTCAGCACCTAAAATTGCTGCCTTGATCACATCAAGACCAGTTTTTAAACCACCATCAGTTTGTACACGTACTTTTCCACGCAAGTCGTTTACACGAAGTGCTTGATGCGCCTCACTCAAACCTAATTCCCATGGAGAACCCGCATGGTGAATTGAAGAAAGTGGAGATGCTGCGGTACCGCCGTCATAACCTGAAATGGTAATGAAGTCCGCATATGCTTTTGCAACACCAGCAGCAATCGTACCTACACCCGGCTCAGATACCAATTTCACCGATACCATTGCTTTAGGGTTAACTTGTTTCAAGTCAAAAATTAACTGAGACAAATCTTCAATTGAGTAAATGTCGTGGTGTGGAGGAGGTGAAATTAGCGTTACACCCGGTACCGAGTAACGTAAACGTGCGATTAAGCCATTTACTTTACCACCCGGTAACTGACCACCCTCACCTGGTTTTGCACCTTGAGCAACCTTAATTTGCAATACTTCAGCAGAAGTTAGGTATGCAGGAGTTACACCAAAACGACCAGATGCGATCTGTTTGATTTTCGAGTTACGAATTGTGCCGTAACGAACAGGATCCTCACCGCCTTCACCAGAGTTTGAACGACCGCCAATCGTATTCATCGCGATTGCAATTGCTTCATGTGCTTCTGGGGACAGAGCGCCTAAAGACATACCTGCCGAGTCAAAACGAGGTAAGATATCTTCAACTGATTCAACCGATTCAACTGGAATTGAGTTAGTTGTTTTTAACTTAAATAAGTCACGAATAGTCGCTACTGGACGATTATTCACCAACTCAGCATATTCTTTAAAGTCTTCGTATTTACCAGAGCGAACGGCTTTGTGTAATGCGTTAATCACATCTGGGTTGAACGCATGGTATTCTTTATCAAATACGAATTTGAGCAAACCACCCTGATCAATTGGCTTACGATTTGACCAAGCTGTCGCTGCTAGTTTTTTCTGGTCTTTTTCAAGATCAG
Source organism: Acinetobacter sp. TG2027 (assembly GCF_000302435.1). Classification (NCBI taxonomy): domain Bacteria; kingdom Pseudomonadati; phylum Pseudomonadota; class Gammaproteobacteria; order Moraxellales; family Moraxellaceae; genus Acinetobacter; species Acinetobacter sp. TG2027. The sequence goes on from NZ_AMJN01000054.1 coordinate 163,464, forward strand.
CAAATGTTGCACCCTGAATACGGCTTGGAACACCTAAGAAACACTGATCTACCACTTCTGATGATAAACCTACTGCTTCAAATAGCTGACCGCCACGATAAGAAGCAACTGTAGAGATACCCATTTTTGAAAGAACTTTTAATAAGCCTTTCTCAATACCTTTACGGAAGTTTGCTTGCGCATGGATTGGATCACCTAAAAGCTCACCTTTCGCAATCAAATCATTGATCACGTCATATGCAAGGTATGGGTAAACAGCGGTTGCACCGAAACCTAGTAATACCGCAAATTGGTGCGGATCACGTGCAAAACCAGTTTCAACCATGATGTTTGCATCAGTACGTAGGCCAGTTTTGATGAGGTAATGATGTACCGCACCTGTTGCAAGTGCTGCGTTTGCTGGCAGTAAACCTTGACGGATATTTTTGTCTGTTAAAACAATTAAAGTTTTGCCATCACGAACTGCTTGCGCCGCTTCTTCACAGATACGCGTGATCGCAGCTTGCAAGCCTTCTTCTTCGGCATAGTTTAAATTGATATCAACCGCTTCATAACCCGGACGCTCGATGCTACGGATTTGCTGCATTTTTGAATTTGACAATACAGGGCTAGAGATGATGATACGGTCAGCATGCTCAGGGCCTTGCTCAAATACATTCTGCTCACGACCTAAACAGGTTTCAAGCGACATTACAATTGACTCACGTAGCGGGTCAATTGGCGGGTTCGTAACTTGAGCGAACTGTTGACGGAAGTAATCTGTTACGTGGCGTACTTGACGAGACAATACAGCCATTGGCGTATCATCACCCATAGAACCAACAGCTTCTTGTCCGCTTTCAGCAATTGGACGTAACAACTGGTCGCGCTCTTCAAATGTCACCATAAACATTTTTTGAGCCGCTTTTAAAGCGTCGCCAGTTAAGCCTTTATCGACTAATTGTTCTTCAAGTTCTGGGTTTGCATTTAAACGAATCGCATGATCACGTAACCACTCACGGTACGGACGCATGTTTTTCAAATGTGTACTAACATCTTTAGTATCAAGTACTTTGCCTGTTAAGGTATCAACTACCAAAATTTGGCCAGGACCTACACGACCTTTAGAAACTACATCTTCAGGCTCATAACCCCAAACACCGATTTCAGATGCCAAGGTAATGTAATCATTTTTGGTAATTACCCAACGCGCAGGACGCAAACCGTTACGGTCAAGCATACAGATTGCATGACGACCATCTTGAATAACGAGACCTGCCGGGCCATCCCAAGCTTCCATATGTTTAGAGTTGAACTCATAGAATGCGCGTAAGTCTGCATCTAAAGTTTCTACGTTTTGCCAAGCTGGTGGTACGAGCATACGTAAGGCACGGAATAAATCCATACCACCACCTACTAAGATCTCAAGCATGTTATCTAAGCTTGAAGAGTCCGAACCTGTACGGTTAACGATTGGGTTAAGCTCAGTAAGACCTGGTAATAATGGGTTTTCAAATTTAGGAGTACGCGCCAACGCCCAGTTACGGTTTGCTGTAATTGTGTTGATTTCACCATTATGAGCAAGGTAACGGAATGGTTGAGCCAACGGCCAACGCGGTAGTGTATTAGTAGAGAAGCGTTGGTGGAATACCACGATATGTGATTTTAAACGCTCATCAGCTAAGTCTGTATAGAACTCAGCAATTGCAGCCGGCATCATCAAGCCTTTATAGCTGATTACTGTCGAACAAAGCGTAGTCACATAGAATGACGGATCATTTTGTAATTGTTGTTCTGCACGACGACGTGCCAAGAATAATTTACGGTTAAATTCAACTTCAGTTACACCCATTGGACAGTTCACAATGACCTGTTCAAAAGCCGGTAAAGATTGAAGCGCAATTTCACCTAGTGCATCGTTATTTGTAGGGACAACACGCCAAGCCAGTACACGTAGGCCATCTGACTCGATTTCTTTCGTTAAAATATTTTTAGAATGTTGCGCTAATGCCGGATCAGTATTTAAAAATACAGTACCCACAGCAAAAATTTCACTCAGTGTAATATCACTCAGTTTTTTTGCTTCATCACGGAAAAATTGCTTTGGCATCGCCAATAATAAGCCGCAACCATCTCCCGTCTTGCCATCTGCGGCAATACCACCACGGTGCGTCATGCAACTTAAACTGTGAATCGCGGTTTCAACTAGATGATGACTTGATTCACCCTTCATATGGGCAATCAGTCCAAAACCACAGTTATCCTTAAACTCATCAGGTTGATATAAACCTTGAGCGGGAGCTACAGTATTAGGCGATGGCATGTGCATAGCGTACCCTTCTTTCAATAAGGCTCTTTCGAGCGTCAAACAAACAACTTCTTTTTGCGATAGTGCCTACGGACGACAGTTAGCTCAATGTTTCACAAAAAAAATTTTTGGGCTGATAAGCCAATATACGCTGTTCCATTTTTACGTACACTGGTTTTTGCTAGAAAAATGTTTTGACTTATTTCGCACTCTTTTAAAGCAGTTCGACCCCTCGACTCTGCATAGAATTTACTCTTTAGAGCGCTAAAATAGTTTACAGCACATTAATAAGCACAAGAATAAAGCAAAAACTATGCCAATGTTATTTTTTGCAATTAAGTATTTATAATTATTGAAAATAGATCGATTTTATTCGCGTTATCATTTTAATAAATGACTAAATATGCACCACAGGTGATCAAAAAATATATATAACTATTATTATTGCACCATATCTGTGCAACACATCCTTATAATTAATTACCTCTTGTGCCCTCATTTGTTGCATTTTTTACTGAAGGTTCTGTTGTACGATTCTGTTGAGTCTTTTTAGCCATATCAACTGCCGAATTAGACTGATGTACATCCACAACATTCCCCTCAGCATCTCGACGAATAATCGTTGTACGAGTTGTAGAGTTTGTTGCTGGAGCCGCCACTTTAGGTTGTGTAGCCACACCGCCCCCTATAAGTAAAGACTCATCAATTTTAGGCAGAGCAGCTGGACGTAACCGCACTTCATAAGTTTGGCTAATACCACCTTTCATTTCATCCGCACCTAAATCATTGACTAATGGCGCATAGGTCGAAAATTGTTGCGGCTGAGGTTTAATTGATTCAGGTAAATCAAGATTAAGTTGGGTTAACTGCTGAATTGCATCTTCAGAACGTTTAAATACACCATATGTCAAAACATATTGTTCAGATTGCTTATCTCCGCTTAAACGGAAGTAGATAAATTTATTCCGTTCTGGACGATTTTTTAAAAAGTTTTTAATAATATCTTCATCAGACGCACGGAAAAGCTCAAGTGTCCATTGTTTCTTGTTTTCATTAATAAATTTTGTACCGCGGAACTCTGCCTCATGTTGACCAGAAGCAACCGTACGGGTTGTTAAATCAAGAGGTCTAACTTCATCAGCTAAAGCCCCTAAATTAGCCGTTGTTGCCACCTTCTCTGGCTGAATTTGCACTGGCGCATCCGAATCAGCTGATTTTTCAACTTCAACCAGCTTTTTACTATCGGTCATTACCCAAAAAATAAAAGCGAGCAACAAGCAGACGATACCACCCACCAACCAGATATATTGTTGAACATTCTGCCAAAGTGTACGTGATACAGTCATGTGTTACCTTAATTTATTATCCGTGTTGATTTGCCAAAATAGCTTGTTTCATGAGTTCAACATCAAAGTCTTTAGTAATTACTGCTTGCCCAAGTTGCTTTAAGAGCACTAAACGTAATTGACCATTGAGAACTTTTTTATCATGCGCCATATATCCAAGGAATTCATCCAATGGAATTTTTGGACATGATATCGGCAAATTAGCGCGTTGAATAATTTTTTTTGTACGCTCTACATCATCGCTTGAAATCCAACCTAAACGTTGTGATAAATCAGCCGCCATCACCATGCCTGTCGCTACTGCTTCACCATGCAACCAAGTGCCATAGCCAAGGTAAGATTCAATCGCATGACCGAAAGTATGACCCAAGTTGAGTAAAGCTCGTTCGCCTTGCTCTTTTTCATCGTTAGCAACAATACGCGTTTTATGAGCACATGAACGATAAACAGCTTCTGCTAAAAGTTCAGCATCTCGCCCAATTAACCCATCCATATTCTGCTCTAACCAAACAAGAAAATCAGCGTCACCCAACAAGGCATATTTAATGACTTCTGATAATCCAGCAGATAACTCTCGATCTGGTAAAGTATCGAGTTGAGCCATATCAGCCAAAACAACTTGAGGTTGCTGAAATGCGCCCAACATGTTCTTACCAAGAGGATGATTAATCCCCGTTTTACCACCCACACTTGAGTCTACTTGTGAAAGAAGTGTAGTCGGAACCTGAATAAAATAAACACCACGTTGGAAACATGCTGACGCAAAACCAGCCATATCCCCGATAACACCACCACCCAAAGCTAAAACCGTACAATCACGATTAAAACCAGCTTCAAGTAAAGCATCAAAAATTAAATTTAGATGTTGAATATCTTTATATTTCTCACCATCTGGCAAAATACAAGTCGCTACAGTTTTACCCAAACTTTTTAAAGCTTCTTGATAATGAGATAAATATAAAGGAGCGACCGTTTCATTACTCACGATCATGACCTGTTGACCATGAATATAAGGCTCAAGCAACTGCTTAGGATCAAGTTGACTGCCAATAAAAATAGGATAACGGCGTTCGCCTAATTCAACATGTAAAGTTTGCATGAGTTTATAAAACCACAAGTAAGTTTGGCTATTTTAGCGGGTTGGACAAAATAAGTTGCAAAATCTTTTGAGCAAGATCACGAGCAGCACCCTGATTGGTTTCAATCGTGTAATGCGCAACTTCACGATATAGAGGATCACGTATTTTTAACAAATCACGTAATTTTTGTTCAGGGTTTTCAACTTGTAATAGAGGTCTATTTTTATCGCGGTAAGTGCGTTGTAATTGTAGTTCTACAGGAGTGTAAAGATAAACAACAATACCACGTTGCTTTAGAAATTCGCGATTGGGTGCTTGAGTAATCGCACCTCCACCTGTCGCCAACACTAAGGCTTTACGGGAAGTCAACTCATTTAACACTACTGTTTCACGAGTACGAAATCCAAACTCCCCTTCTTTCTCAAAAATCCAGGGAATAGTGGCACCTGTTTTGCGTTCAATTTCATGATCACTATCTAAAAATTCACGCCCTAATAGTTCGGCTAAATGACGTCCAACGGTTGTTTTTCCTGCCCCCATGGGCCCTACCAAATAAATATTTGGCAGGGTTTCAAACGCTTTGCTTGGCAAGGCGCCACCTATTTCAATTGCTTTCATTAAAAAATATATTAATGATTTCTCACCAAAGTGTCATTAACAATTCGTGGCGTAACGAAAATCAGCAACTCTTGCTTATCATCAGATTTCTGATCTTTCCTAAATAGGCGTCCAATTCCCGGTAAATCCCCAAAGAAAGGAACTTTGGTTTGAGAGTTAAGGGTTGTCTGCTCAAACACCCCTCCTAAAATGACTGTCTCACCATTATTCACCAACACATTTGTCTTGATATTATTTTTATTTAGGATCAATTCACCATTAGGAGCCGCACCCGAAACCGAATCCTTTGAAATATCCAATTTCATTTGAATTTTACCATCAGGCGTAATGCTCGGGGTAACATCTAGGCTTAATAGTGCATCTTTAAAAGAGGTACTTGCTGTAGCACCAGCAGCAGAATTAGTTGTAGTTTGATATGGGACCTGTTGACCTGTTGCAACTTTTGCAGGCTGTTTATCTGCAGTCATTACTTTAGGGGTAGAAATAACCTCACCATAGCCATCAGCTTGTAATGCAGAAAGTTCAAGATCAAGCATAAAATCAGACATACTAATCAAGCCAAAGGCAATACTCCCAGCCGGATTGGTTACACCTAAATCGACATTTAAGTTATCTGGACGTTCAATCGTGTATTTATAACCACCCGTAGTCTCATCCTTTTTGGGCTCTCGTAAATTCCACAAGGTCGTTTCACTACCACCAACTAACAAGTTATTATTGTTAGTGATCCCTTGCGATAATATACCCCATTTAACACCGAGCTCTTTGGTAAAAGAAGTAGATGCTCTTACAATTCGCGCCTCAACCATAACCTGTTTAACTTGTACATCCAACAGATCAATCATTTTACGAATTTGATCAATCGACTGAGCCGTATCATTAATAATTAAGGTATTGGTACGATCATCTTGAGTAATTGTTCCACGGGGACTCAATAAACTTCCTACATTATTACCTAAACTATCAACACCAGTATTTAAATTAGTAGATGTAGAATTTCCACCATCAGATGTGCGCTGCATACCATTGCTATTATTTGAGCCTTGAGTAATTAAACTCATAATATCCTGAGCTTGCGCATATTTAAGTTGAATATACTCAGTTTGTAATGGGGCTAATTTCACGCTCTGTGCAACAGCTTTTGCTTCTTCTTCTTCAGCCTTGATCAGTTCCGCAACTGGAGCAATCCAAATTACATTTCCATTTCTGCGTTTATCTAAATTTTTAGTTTTTAAAATAATATCAAGTGCTTGGTCCCATGGTACATCTTTTAAACGCAAAGTGATATTACCTTGCACACTATCAGCCGCGACCATATTAATACCAGTAAAATCAGCAAGTAACTGTAAAACGCGACGAACTTCAATATCTTGAAAATCGAGAGAAAGCTTATTACCAGAGTAATTAGGCGTCTTATATAAAGAGGTTACATTTTTGTCCTGCGGACGCTTGAGGCTAATGGTTAATTTATTTTCTGCCTGATAAGCCATATATTCATAGCTACCAGTAGATTGAATCGTAATAACGCCATTGCCTTTTTCATTATAAGATTCAATTGTCGAAACAGGTGTCGCAAAATCATTTACATTTAAGCGTTTAGCTAGATGTGTAGGAATTTTAGAACCCAAAGTTTTTACTACAACTTTGCTGCCTTGTTGTTGCACATCAACAGGGGTATTACCTCCCAACAGGTCAATAACGATAAGGCCTTCCCCTTGACTACCGCGTTGGAAGCCGATGTTTGAAACACCTTGGGTTTGCATTGCACTTGCTGATACAGGTTTAGCTACAGCTTGCGCAGAATTAATCTTTAAAATAAAAGTGTTGCCTTCAATACGAGTAGTAAAAGCACCTGCCTCTTTCAAATTTACAGTTAAACGTGAACGCTGATCATCGGAGCTTACATCGACCGAACTCGCTTCATTCGTTCCAATCGCTACTTTTGACTGTATTAAATTCTGCTGCGCTTTATTAAAATCTAAAATCAAACGTGAAGGATTCTCAAGCTGATAGGCCTGTGGTTGCGGTGGCAAGCCATTAAATATCACTCGAATTTCTGTTCCCTGACCCGCTATTTGCATCGGTACAATATTAGTCATGCTGACCTGTGCAGATGCAACCTGCATAATTGCAATCGCCACAGCTCCCATAGAAAACTGACGGAATACGTGATTCATTGTCTAACCATCCCCAATAAATAATCTTTAAAAATAATTTTTTCTTTGTTATTCCCTAAATTTTAGGGTGCGGGTCCAATTAACACTAAGGTTCTTGGTCTCTCCACATAGCCTTCTCGCCCATCAGGGACAATCTCCACCAGATCAATCTGAGTAGGACCAATATGGGTAATTCGACCTTGATTCATCCCGATATAGTTCCCTACCTGCACTCGCTCAATTTGTTGATCAGGTGTTTGGATCAGAGCCATGACTTGCCCGCGGCTGTTACGCATACTTCCTTTCATATTTAAGGACTCTAATGCATAGCTTTCGAGTGGCTGTGGTGCACGTGAGAAATTCGGATATACTCGTTTCCCCGCCATAATTTTGAGCTCAGCAGCAAGTGAGCTTGGTAAAAATGGGCTCTTTAACTGATGGGCTGCATAATTAAATTGTGGCACAGGCGTAAAAACAGGCGCTGGTTCTATGGCTTGTGGTGGCTGATTACGTATATCGGCCATTTGCTGATTTACAGCATCGATTCTAGAGTCGCATCCAGCTAAAGCTAAACATGCCAAAATAGAAAGAGAAAATTGTTTAAGTTTCATCGTAATTCTCCTATTTCGGCTGTGTGTTAGCAGTAGAAGAATCAGGTGCTACCGAGGAAGCCGAAGCATTTTTTTCCTGATGTTCAGGATTTTCTACAGCACCCATATAGCGATAAGTTTTTGCTTTAATAGAATAATTAAGCACAGGAATATCTGATTTACCATCCTTAACAGGAGCAGCTTCAACAACAAAATCATGCATTGTCACAATACGTGGTAATGCCGCAATACTGCTAACAAAAGCACCGAAAGCGTGATAATCCCCAGTTGCTTCGATAGTAATAGGCTGTTCAATAAAAATTTCCTGCTTTACTTCATCTTCTAAGCGGATATTTTTAAACTTCAGACCAGAATTCACCCCCGTTAAGTTAATATCTTCAACTAAACTTGGAATTTCGGTTTCTTTTGGCAATTGTTCTAACTGCTGATTGAAGTTGGCTTGCATCTCTTGAAGCTGAAGCTGGTATTGCTGCAAGTTGCGTAATTTTGAGTCTTTTTCTCGAAACTCATTTAATAAATTACTTTCTTGTGCTTGAGCATTATCAATTGCTTGTAGCTTTGGTTGAATAGCAACAAAATACCCTAAAGCCAATACAGCAAAGAAAATAAAAATCCAACACGTAATTTTCACAGATAATGGCCAGCTGCCATAACTGTTCATATCGAGCGTGTTAAATTGCTGAAGAAATTTTTCTAAGGTGATCTTTTTTTTCTTAGATGGAGCTTGTTCTAAAGACAGCTCATGAAGTTCATCAGGACTCATTTTGCCGCCTCCTTATCCGTACCTACAGACGTATTGGCGGTATCATCTGTTGTAGTCACACCCATTTCCCCTACATCAACAGTAACAACAAAACTGCCATAGCTATCTTCAACTCTAGGAAGCAAAGAACTTACAGCCTTATCTTTTTTCTCTTCGGTCGCCAAGAAAGAACTCATAAAAGCGTTGCGATACCATGGCGATGCTTCGAGATTACGTAATAATTCTGCAACCGTATTTGGACTTTCCGCTTTACCTTCAATCGTAAATTTATCTCCGCTTCGACTGAATTTAGTCAAATACATGGCTGCCGGGGTCACACGTACTAATTCATCCACCAAACGTACAACGACCGGACGTTGGCTTTGCAAACCTTGAATGAGCTTCATACGCTCAATAATTGCGTCCCGCTGTTCTTGCAAGCCATTTAAGGTTTTAAGTTGTTGATCTAGATTCTGGTTTGTACTGATGATGAGCTGATTTGCTTGTTCTTGATCATTTAATTTTTGATTCAAATAAAACCACCCTGCAAATACAGTGGTTATCCCCAAAACAACGACCCCAAAACATAAAATAATAAATTGTTTTTTACGCTGCTCCCTAAGCCCATCACGCCAAGGGAGTAAATTAATTGTTGCCATTAATCAAAACTCCTTAAAGCCAAGCCACATGCAACCATTAATGAAGAAGCATCATTTTCAATTTTTTGAACGTCGACTTGAGGAGAGAAACCCATTTGTAAAAATGGATTGGCAATAGTGACTCGGTAACCGAGTTTCTGCTGCAACAATTTAGCAAGCCCTGGAATGTTGGCATTGCCACCTGCTAGCAAAATATGGTCAATTTCATTGAATTGGGATGAAGAGAAGAAAAACTGTAGAGATCTAGCAGCTTGCTGAACTACAGCATCTAAAAATGGTTCTAAGATTTCGATGTCATAATCATCTGGCAAAGAACGTTCTTTTTTAGCGCGTCCCGCTTCTTCTAATGACAAACCGTAACGGCTTTGAATTTCCAAAGTAAGCTGTTTACCGCCAAAGACTTGTTCACGGGTATAAATGATTTTGCCATTTTGCATAACCGATAATGTGGTCATGGTATGGCCAATATCTAAAATACCAATGGTATTTGCACCCATGGGTAAGCTATCAGCAAACACACTAAAAGCACGCTCGACAGCATAACTTTCAACATCAGCAAGCTTAGGCGTTAAATCAACCAGTTCCAGTACTTCTACGCGTGTTTCAACATTTTCTGTTCGTGTTGCGACTAAAAGTACATTCACACGATTTGGATTCGGCAGTCGATCTGGTAAAACCTCAAAATCAAGGCTCACCTCATCTAAAGGGAACGGTATATATTGCTCCGCATCTAATCGAATCTGAACTTCACGTTCATCATCGTTCATATCTGCATCCATTTCGATGGTTTTATGAATAACCGTCGATGTTGGAACAGCAATTGCAGCGTTAGTGGTGTGGGGATTTGCTAAATTCATCGCCCGTTCCAAAGCTTCTGCAACTGCTTCTGGATTCAAGATATTTTTTTCAACTACACTGTTCTCAGGTAAAGGCGTTAAAGCATAGCTTTCTACCCAATATTTACCGTTCTTAACAGAGAGTTCTAACAACTTAACAGAAGTCGAACTAATATCGACACCCATTAACCCCTTATTCGGTTTACGATATAACCTGAGCACACTATTGTCCTATTATTTTTTTATCCCCAAAAAAAATTACAAACCAATAATCTAGGTCTTTATTTTTACACGGATACAATATCTCATCTAACAATCCGCATGTCTAAAGGCTATACTGACCACAATTAGTTTGTATTCGATCTTATTAAAGCTTACTTATCATGAAAAAGCTATCCAGTTTGGGCTTCGTGCGTCCAATTTTTTTGATCATTATTATTATCTTAGTCTCACTTCCGATGGGCTTTTATGGCATGTATCTCTATATCGCCCCATCGCTTCCAGAAATGAGTTCACTAAAAAAAGCTCCCCTCTTAAAACCATTACAGGTCTACACTTCAGACAATCAACTGATTGCCGAGTACGGTGGTAAGCTTTCTATTCCGGTTGAATACAAACAAATTCCCCCTGCTTTTATTCATGCATTTTTAGCAGCAGAAGACTCTTCTTTCTTTGAACATAGCGGGATCAGTTTTAAAGGTTTAGGCCGTGCTTTGAGCGAAAGTGTAACGGGTTCAGATGTGCAAACTGGTGGTTCAACGATCACCATGCAAGTTGCAAAGAACTATTATTTGAGTCCAGAAAGAACTCTAAAACGTAAAATAACCGAAATCTTTTTGGCTCGAAAAATTGAGCAAAATTTGTCTAAAGAAGAAATTCTCAGTCTCTATGTGAATAAAATCTTCTTAGGGAAAAATGCGTATGGTATCGCGGCAGCAGCTAAAATTTATTATAACAAAAGCATTAATGAGCTCAGTATTGCTCAAATGGCAATGATTGCAGGTTTGCCAAAAGCACCTTCTAAATATAACCCTGTAGTTAATCCTGAGCGCGCACTCGAACGACGCAACTGGATTTTAGGCCGTATGTTACAGCTGGGTTATATTTCTCAAGCAGAATATCAAAAAGCAGTTGCAGAGCCGATCAATTTAAATATGCCCAATCGGGATTTAAATAATATTCATCCCTATGCTGGGGAAATGGTTCGTTCAGAACTTGTAAAGCATTTTGGCGAACAAGCCATTGATTCTGGTTATAAAGTCTACACAACAATTAATGCTAAACGCCAAGCGATTGCAGAAAAAGCTGTGCAAGATGGCCTTGAAGCTTATGACCGTCGTCATGGCTGGCGTGGTGCTGAAGCACATGACAAACCGTTAACTGAATTTAGAGCATATGCCAACACCTATCCTGCACAAGTCACTAAGGTAAATAGCAGCTCTTTTGAAGCATTAATGCAAGATGGCTCAACCGTTACGGTTCAATGGTCTGGCATGTCATGGGCACGCCCCTATCGCAATGCAAATAGCGTAGGTGGTGCTCCTTCACGTGCGTCCCAAATTGTTAAAGTTAAAGATATTGTTCGTTTACGCCCAAATGATAATAAAACCGCATGGTCTTTAGTTCAGGTTCCAAAAGTTCAAGGTCAACTCATTGCAATTAACCCGAATGATGGTTCAATTGAAGCAATCGTAGGTGGCTACAACTTCTATCAATCAAAATTTAACCGTGCCTTACAAGGCTGGCGTCAACCGGGTTCTACAATCAAGCCATTCCTCTATGCTTTAGCATTAGAAAGAGGTATGACCCCGTATAGCATGGTGAATGATAGCCCAATTACGATTGGCAAATGGACACCGCGAAACTCTGATGGGCGTTACTTAGGTATGATCCCATTACGTCGTGCTTTATATTTGTCTCGTAACACTGTATCAGTAAGACTTCTACAAACAGTAGGGATTGAACGTACTCGCCAATTATTTATGGATTTTGGTTTACAAGAAGATCAAATTCCTCGCAACTACACCATTGCCTTAGGTACTCCTCAAGTATTACCAATTCAAATGGCGACTGGTTATGCAACGTTTGCAAACGGCGGTTACCGTGTTCAACCGCATTTCATTCAACATATTGAAGATGCTTATGGCAAAGTCATTTATGAAGCCAAACCAGAATACGCGTGTATTCCATGTATTAATGCACCTGACACAACGGATGATGAGCAAAAACCTAAAACGACTGATGATGAAGTCATTGAGGTTACGAATAAAGACATAGAGCAGAAAGAAAATGCAGCTAAGCAGCTTAATCTTAAACAGACTGACAAAAACAACAGTCAATATCGCCAAGCTCAACGTATTTTAAAATCAAGCTCTGCTTATGATATGGCGAACATCTTACGTGATGTAATTGAGCATGGTACAGGTCGTGCTGCACTTAAAATTGGCCGTAGTGATTTAGGTGGTAAAACAGGTACTACGAATGATGCAAAAGATGCATGGTTTGCAGGCTTCAACGGCAAGTTAGTGACTGTAGCATGGGTTGGATTTGACCAACCGACTACGCTTGGCCGTCGTGAATATGGTGGTATTGCTGCATTGCCGATCTGGATTAACTTTATGGGTCAAGCATTGCAAGGTACGCCAGCAGCTTGGGTTCGTTTAGATAAAGATGCTAAAGGTCCTATTTCACGTAACCAACAAGAAACCGTGACAGAAGTAGCTGATAAGAAAACTTATCGCGCGGCTCCACCACTAGCACGTCCGCTTTATCGACCAGCACCGCCACAACCAAAATTAAGCAATGACAATGACTTTTCCGATTTACCAGGTGAAGAAATTGTTATTCCGTCAAAAGCTGCGCCTCCTGCCATGAGACCTTCACAGGAGTCCGCTCCTAAGCGAGAAAAAGATGAATTAGAAAATCTGATTAATCAGATTGAATAGCAAAAAAAAAGCCATCATCAGATGGCTTCTTTTTTGCGCTCTTAAAATAGATCGTTAGATGGCTTTTTTATTGCGCTTCTGAAAGACATAAATTTGAAAAGATGCAGTTATTTCTAATTGTGACTGCTGCTCTAACTGCGAACGGCGCTCAGGAGAAGCTTTGTAAGCATAAGGCGTCATAGCAATCAGATTTTTTAGAGCCTGTTGATCAAGCACAAAAGGCGCATCAATAATCTGCTCTTGCTTTAACTCAAACAAATTTTGTAGTTGCTCTACAAACTTTTCTGGTGTGTGAGGATTAACTTGCTCAAATAAAGCCTCACGCATGGCATACAAATGTTCAGAAGCAGGCGTGACAACAATTAAATAGCCCTCATCTTTTAAAACACGCGCAATTTCTGCTTGCGGAATTGGGCTAAATAAACTGGTGCAAGCATCCATACTCTGATCTAGCACAGGTAAAGTTGCTCCTGTTCCCACCACCCAAGTTACTTCAGTGTTGAGCTTTGCCGCACGTTGTACCGCGTTTTTTGCAATATCAACTCCAACACACTGCTCAACAACTTGCTGCATAGCACTTGTATAGTAGCCCTCACCACATCCGATATCGAGTATTGCTTTTACATCTAATTGCTTTAATAAAGCGACTACAGCCTGCTGTAAAGGCTGATAATAACCACCTTGCAAGAAAGCTCGTCGCGCATCGACTGACTCGGGCGTATCCCCTGGGTTTTTACTATGTTTATGTTGCACCACATGTAAATTGACATAGCCTTGTTTAGCTACATCATAACTATGTCCTTGCTCACATCGCCAAGTTCGTTCAGTTAAATTCAGGGACTGACGACACACAGGACACATTAAAACTTGCTTAGCCACTTTTAATTATTCTCTTGTTCTTTTTGTTGTAAATAAGTCTTTGCGTGTAGTCCAACAAAGGTACGACCTGCATTTGTACCATTAATCCATTCATCTACCTGAAACAAATCAAACAGACCTACTTTGACTAACGTTGGAATTGCGATCTTTAGCTCTTCCTCAATTTGTCCTCTTTGCCCTGCATTATATAATTCAATATTGTGCAGCATTGTCGCTACAGTTCCTGTTTGCACCTGACTTCCATCTTTAAGTACAACTTGAGGTAATACTTCGCCCTCTCCAACTACTTTTTGATTAATCACAGATAATTGGTCTAGACCAGCAACTTTTGTCATTCACCTCTCCAATAAAAAAAGCCAGTAGAACTGGCTTTATATTGACACTAAAATAAGATCTATCGCAATTTTAAAGTCATTAGACCTAAAACTACTAATATAATTGTAATAATCCAAAAACGGATCACAACTTGCGTTTCTTTCCAGCCCTGCTTTTCATAGTGATGATGCAGCGGCGCCATTAAGAACACACGTTTATTACGCATACGTAAGGAGCCGATTTGTAAGAATACAGATACTGCCTCCATTACAAATACACCACCCATAATTGCAAATACGATTTCTTGACGAACCATAACCGCAATTGTTCCAAGCATCGCACCTAAAGCTAAAGCACCGACATCACCCATAAATACTTGAGCAGGATGCGCGTTATACCAAAGGAATGCCAAACCAGCACCAATCATGGCAGAACAGATTACTACGAGTTCAGATGTATATTTCACATAAGGAATATGTAAGTAGTTAGCGAAACGGATGTCACCAGACAAGTAAGCAAATACGCCTAAGCCCGTAGCTACCATGACAACTGGCATGATTGCCAAGCCATCTAAACCATCTGTTAAGTTAACAGCGTTAGAAGCACCATTAATCACCACATAGGTAAATACAATAAATGCCAGACCTAAAGGAACAATTGAGAGTGGAATTGAAAGATTCTTAAAGAATGGAATCAATAAGTCCAACATGTTTGCGGTATGTTCTGCATTGGACTGTTGAGTTGCGATTAAATATAACGCAATACCAGCACCCAGCGATGCAACAGAAGTCCAGAAAAACTTCTTACGTGCAGGTAAACCTGCATTGTCTTTATAGCGAATTTTAATCCAGTCATCTGCCCAGCCTACAGCACCGAATACAACCATTACACCAAGCACAATCCAGACATAAGGGTTAGATAAATCAGCCCATAGTAAAGTACTAATACCAATTGAAAGCAGAATTAAAATTCCGCCCATCGTTGGTGTACCCATTTTTTTAGCATGATTTTCAGGAGCAAACGAACTTACTGCCTGACCGTATTTTAACGCTTGTAATTTACGAATCATGATCGGCCCAAGGACCAGACCAATGGTCAGTGAAGTTAATACACTGAGTAAAGAACGTAATGTTAAATAACGAACGACCTGAAACGAGCTGTGATAGCCCGCAAGTTGTTCAAACAACCATAACAGCATTTAAAGTTTCTCCATCAAATCAGCCATCAACGTTTCCATATGAGTAAAGCGAGAACCTTTAAACAGGAAACTCATGGACTGGGGTTGATGTGTTTGGATTAGATTGATTAAAAATGGAAGCGCCTCAGCTTGTGTCTGAAATGCTTTCACTTTATTAGAATGAGAGTCTGCACCCTCGAAAGCAGCTGGAGCGAACTGTCCAACTGCAATAATATGATCTAAAGGAAGTTCGGCAAGATCACGACCTAAATCATGATGCTCTTTCCAACTGCTATCACCTAACTCACCAATATCCCCCATGACCATCACTTTTACGCCTTGTTGCTGCAACAACACTTGTGCAGCAGCGCGCATAGAAGTCGGATTGGCATTGTAGGTATCATCAATAAATAAGTAAGGTGACTTTTGAATAAAGTTAAGACGACCTTTGGCCCCCTGAGCTTGCTCTAAACCTTGGACAATATCTTCTAGTCCAATACCAATTGCTAAAGCAAAAGCTACAGCTGCGGTCGCATTTTGAACATTATGCTCACCCGCAAAAGGAAGCTTAACTGCACTGCTACCTTGCGGTGTATGAAGGTTAAAATTCGTTGATTGAGGCAATAATTCCACATCTGTTGCATAGACATTACCTCCTACACCAAATGTAGAAATACGATGAGCTTTTGCAGCTTCAAGAATTTCGGCAGTGAAGTCATCTTGTTGCGGCACGATTGCAACGCCATTCGGTAAAATGTGACGATAAATTTCCGATTTTGCGCGGCAAATACCTTCACGGCCACCAAATTCGCCTAAATGAGCTGTACCAATATTTAATATGCCCGCAACATGAGGCTGAACGAGTTTTGATGTGTAATCAATCTCGCCTTGATGGCTTGCACCCAACTCCATTACCGCATATTGATGTTCCTTGCGAAGCTCTAGCAACATCATGGGTACACCAAGGTCATTATTTAAATTCCCTCGGGTGATTAGTGTCGGTGCTAAGCGCGACAATATACTTCCCAGCATTTCTTTGGTTGTAGTTTTACCACTACTTCCCGTTAAGGCAATCACCTTTAATTGTGAGTTTTGCTCACGGCGATAAGCGCCGAGTTGCCCTAAAGCCAATCGGGTATCGGCAACAACGAGTTGCGCAATATCTACATCTAACGGACGTTCAACAATAGCTATTTGACAACCATTTGCAGCAACTTGCACAACGAAATCATGCGCATCGAAACGCTCACCTTTTAGTGCTAAAAAGGCATCCCCAGTTTCCGCATGACGCGAGTCCGTCAAAATACGTTTAATTTCAGTTTGAGGGATCTGGTCTTTATGCCAGTAGCCCTGTGTTGCCTGTTGTAATTGTTGAGCTGTCCACGGTTCCAAAGGCACGGTACTGGTGGTTGAAGTATGCATAATTCGTCCTATTGTGCAGGGTAAGCAGCGTCTACAGTGTGATGTTGTGCATCAATCGCAGAACGCACTTCAACAACATCATCGAACCAGTGACGTACGCCATTAATTTCTTGATAATTTTCATGTCCTTTACCGGCAATTACAACAATATCACCAGCCTGAGCCTGCTGTGCAACAAATTTAATTGCTTCACGGCGGTCATGAATTTCATGCATACGGTGCCCTGAAAAATCGACTCCTTGCTTCATGTCAGCAAAAATTTGTTCAGGGTTTTCTGTTCTTGGGTTATCTGAAGTCAAAATAACTGGATTTGCGCCGTCTAAAGCTGCTTGAGTCATGAGTGGACGCTTACCGCGATCGCGGTCCCCGCCACACCCAAATACAGCCCAAAGTTGATTAGACACATGACGTTTTAATGTTTTAAGCACTTGAATTAATGCATCTGGTGTATGCGCATAATCAACAACAAATAAACGCTCACCATCACGAATGACCTGCATTCGGCCAGGTGCACCAATCAGTTGAGGAACGAAAGCGACTAGCGCTTTTAAATCAAAACCTGCTTGCTCAGCAGCAATAAGTGCTGCAACCAAGTTTTCGACATTAAAATGCCCTAACAATGGACTTTGCACAGCAAAAGAACCTTGCGGACTCACTAAATTAAATGTCGCCCCTGCTAAACTGTAACTCAGGTCAGTAATATAATAATCAGCAGTATTTTGAGTAAGTGAATACGTTAAAATTTTCGGTTGAGCAGGATTTTGCTTTGCTGCATTAATCATGAGAGCTGCATGCTCATCATCTAAATTAATAACGGCTACTTTTAAAGAGCTAAAATGGAATAAAAGAGCCTTCGCTTCTGCATAAGCCTCTAAAGTACCATGGTAATCCAGATGATCACGACTCAAATTGCTATAAACAGCAATCTCAATCGCACAACCATTCAAACGACCTTGTTCCAAACCATGTGAACTTGCCTCTAAAGAGGCAAAAGTCGCACCTTGTTTTGCATAATCATGCAATGCATTTTGCAGTTGTAAAGCATCAAGCGTAGTGTGAGTTGATGGTGTTAAGTCTGGTAAAATACCATTGCCTGTAGTGCCCATCACAGCACAGCGCTGTTGTTGAGAGCTAATTAATTCAGCCACTAGACGCGAAATTGTGGTTTTACCATTTGTACCAGTCACTGCAATAATACGCACTGGTGCCACGGGGTCTATACGATGTAAATAACGTTCTTGCCACTCACCCATACGTTGACGCACATCAGAACACACCCACTCATTTGCTACGCCCAACTCAGTCTCGCTAATAATGGCAAGTGCACCATTAGCTAAAGCTGACTCAGCAAAAGCGCGTGTTTTTTCAGGTTGGCTATAACTGGTCAAAGCGATAAAGATCTGGCCTGACGCAACCTTACGACTGTCTAAACTAAAGCCTTGAAAAGGCTGTTTAGACCACTGTGCATCGATCTCGACTGGATTAATTTCTTGGAAAGAAACAGACATAGCTTACCTGCGAATAGGATTTTCTGGAGTATCAAGGGGCTTATCAAGCGGCACATTCATTAAGCGCAATGATTCTTGCATAATTCGTGCGAAAACAGGGGCCGCAACCAAACCACCGTAATAACGGCCTTGTGGATTTTCAACAACTACAATAACCGCTAAACGAGGATCACTAATCGGAGCTACGCCTGCAAATAAAGCACGGTATTCATTATTTGAATAACCTTTACGATCTGCACGAAGTTTATGAGCTGTACCTGTTTTACCACCAACGCGATAACCCGGAATATTAGCTTGCTTTGCAGTACCGCCCGGCATCGTCACCTGCTCAAGCATAAGCAAAACCTGATCAGCAATTTTTGGAGCAAGAACTTGCTCACCTTTAGGAGCTTGGTCGAGTTTATGCAAACTTAGAGGCATTTTTACCCCATGGTTTGCAAGCATTGCATAGCCTTGCGCCAACTGAAGAATAGTTGCATTTAGACCATAACCGTAAGCCATGGTACCAATTTGGGAAGAGTTTAACTTGCTTACAGGAAGTACTAAACCAGAGCTTTCACCAGGGAACTTCACAGCAGAACGCTTACCAAAGCCAGCACGGTTAAAGAAGCTTGGTAATGTTTCCTTAGGAAGTGACAACGCAATTTTTGCCGAACCCACGTTTGATGACTTAATAATTACGCCACTAACAGTTAAAGCACCATAATTATGCGTATCACGAATGGTATGCCAGCCTAAACGCATTGAACCTGGTGAAGTGTTGACAATCGTATTTGGCGTATATTGTCCAGTTTCGAGTGCAGCAGAAACTGTAAAAGGCTTCATGGTAGAACCCGGCTCGAACATATCAATCGCACCGCGGTTACGCATGGCATCTTTATTAGATAAACCGTTTTTATCATTCGGGTTATAAGATGGCCAACTGGTCATAGCCAGAATTTCGCCTGTTTTAACATCTACAGCAATTGCTGTCGCCGAACGGGCGTTATTTGCGACACCAGCAGCAGTCAACTCACGGTACATAATGTATTGCAAACGAGAGTCGATACTTAAAGTGATGTTTTCGCCTGGCTCACCTTCACGAATAACCTCTGAAACTTTTAAGCGGTTACCACGTTTATCACGAATAATTTTTTGCTCACCATCTACCCCAGACAGTTGTTTATTCAACTGCATTTCCAAACCTTCAATCCCTTGGCCTTCGCTATTGGTTAAACCAATAATCTGGGCATTTGGCTGCGGTTGAGGATAATAACGTTTATATGTTTTCTCAGCATAAACGCCTTGGAAGTTACCCTTTGTAATGAGATCTGCCTGTTGTGGCGGCACTTCCTTTTTCAAAACCAAATAACGAGAACGTGGACGCGCATTCATCTGTTTTTTTAGATCCGCACGATCTAAACCAACCACATCCGCCAACTCATCAAGGTTTAGGTTTTTATCTGGTAATTGTCGTTTTAACTTACGATTATTTGGATCTTTTTTTAATTCCGCTGTAATTTCGTCATATAAATGCTTGGTATCAAAGTAATCACGTGGATCAATGACAATTTTCATAATAGGCGTACTAATGGCCAAAGGCACACCATGACGGTCGCTAATAACCCCACGCATTGCCTCAATACGTTCCGTACGCAAAATATTGGCATTGGCCTTGTTTTGTAAAAAGTCTTTATTAATCACTTGCACATAAAATGCACGTGCAATTAATACAACAAAACAGAGCAGTACTGTTGCCCAGAGCAGATAAAACCGCCACATATCGAAGGCAAGAGTTGGTTTTTCCGAAATAGACTGCTGTTTTTTCCGTGTTTGCTTTGTTCGCTTATCTACCATACAGCAAGGCCTTACTTATTTTGCTCTGAGGTCATCGGTAAAGAAATTACCACCGTTTCTGCAGCAGGTGGCGAAAACATGCGTAGTTGAGTTACAGCACGCGTACCAATCTGTGCTGTTGCACCGAAGGTTTGTTGCTCAATAAGCAAACGCCCCCATTCAGCATTGAGATCATCACGTTCACGCATATAAGAGCTGAGCTCTCTATAATCATGACGATATTCAAATACTTGAAATACCACCATCATGGCACTGATAAAAACAAGCGCCACTAATACGGTGTATGCCACAACTTTTTTCACCACTTTATTTTCGGTGGTTTCAATTTCATCACTGCTTTTCATTACGCGCCTTTTTGTTCCAAGCGTTCAGCAACCCGAAGCCATGCACTACGTGAACGTGGGTTCGCTTTTACTTCTTCTTCACTCGCACGAACCCGTGAAATTTTCTTTAACCTTCTTGTATCTACCTGTTGCTGAGGCATTCCCCAGCCAATATCTTCTGCCAAAGTCGATTCTTTTTGAATAAATTGTTTGATTAAACGATCTTCAAGAGAATGAAAGCTAATCACAGACAAACGCCCTTTTGGTTTTAGTAAGTCTACAGCTTGTGGTAAAAATACTTCAATATCATCTAGTTCTTTATTAATAGCAATACGAATTGCCTGAAATGTACGTGTTGCTGGATGTTTATGTTTTTCCCATTTTGGATGAGCTGTTTTAACAAGTTCTGCCAATTGGGCTGTTGTATCTAGTTTTCCAGCTTGTTTAATCGCTTTTGCAATACGTCGACTATAACGTTCTTCGCCATATTGATAAATAATATTTGCTAATTGTTCTTCTTCAATTTCAAGTAACCACTCAGCTGCGGTTAATCCCTTAGAATTATCCATTCGCATGTCTAGAGGACCATCCTGCATAAAACTGAAACCACGTTCAGCTTGGTCGAGTTGAGGAGATGACACCCC
The DNA here is from genome assembly GCF_000302435.1 of Acinetobacter sp. TG2027. NCBI lineage: Bacteria > Pseudomonadati > Pseudomonadota > Gammaproteobacteria > Moraxellales > Moraxellaceae > Acinetobacter > Acinetobacter sp. TG2027. The sequence goes on from NZ_AMJN01000054.1 coordinate 184,847, forward strand.
TAAGTCAGCCATAATGCCATCAACACTCATCACACCAATTTCCTGCATTTTTTCTTTAATATCAGCAAAACTGGCATGAATAATGGTAAATCTCGGGTCTTCTTGCGCCAAAGCAGCTGCAACTTCCAAAGCTTGAGGGTCTTTATCAAATGCATATACTCGTGCATTTTCATCAAGTTTCGAGAGCAATAAACGTGTATGCCCACCTCGTCCGAAGGTTGCATCGATATACACCCCTGTTGTGCGATCTGCCAATAAGCTCTCAACGGTCTCAAAAAGTAAGACAGAAATATGCGACATAGGTGTTAAATCATTGCGTAAAAATGTAACTGCACATTATCACCTTGTTTATGACCAACGCCAAACGGCTTTTTGTAGGAAAATATTAATTTTTCATAGATAAAACCGTTTTGTTAGCATTTTTTAAGCAAAAAAAGAAAGCAAGCTTACTTTTTTAAGTTTGCTTGCTTTCTTTATGAATATTTAACTTCTAAGTTTTCTTTTTGGACTATTGTTTTTAGATCATTTTATTTACTGCTTGCCGTCATAAATTTGATCAAAAATAGCACCGTTTGCAAAGTGAGTTTTCTGAGCTTTAGCCCAACCACCGAACACATCATTAATGGTAAATAATTTAATTTTTGGAAATTGCACTGCATATTTCGCAGCCACTTGAGCATTACGCGGTCGGAAATAATGTTTAGCAGCCAATTCTTGGCCTAAAGGTGAATATAAAAAGTTCAGATAACCTTTTGCTAAGGTCCGGTTTCCATCTTTATCTACGGTTTTATCTACAATCGCTACAGATGGTTCTGCCAAAATTGAAACTGATGGATAAACAATTTGATATTTATCCTTATCAGGTCCTTTCGTCGCCAACAAAGCTTCATTTTCCCAAGACAACAAAACATCACCAATGCCACGTTCGGCAAATGTCGTAAGTGAACCACGGGCTCCCGAATCTAGAACTTTCACATTGTGATAAAGCTTTTTCACCAACTCTCGAGCCTTAGCATCATTTCCACCCGGCTGTTTTAAAGCATATCCCCATGCAGAGAGATAAATCCAACGCGGTGCACCGCCTGTTTTAGGGTTAGGGGTGATAATTTCCACACCTGGTTTTGTTAAATCATTCCAGTCGCGTATATTTTTCGGGTTACCTTTTCGTACTAGAAACACGACAGTTGACGTATAGGGGGCAGAATTATTTGGGAATTCTTTTTGCCAGTTCGGCTGAATAAACCCAGCTTTCACAATCTCATCAATATCATTCGCTAATGCTAACGTTACTACATCAGCTTCAAGTCCTGTGGCTACCGCGCGGGCTTGTTTGCCAGATCCACCATGTGACTGTTTGAATTCAACGTCTTGCCCTGTTCGCTGTTTCCAAAATTTACCAAATGCTTGGTTATATTCTTGATAAAACTCTCGAGTCGGATCATAAGAAACATTTAAAAAAGAGGTCGCTGCTTGAACCGCTGTTGTCGCTATCCCCACATATAAAGCGACAGCTATTATTGATATTTTTTTCATTTACAAAATCCATCATTCGTTTTAGTTTAACTATATTTTTAATTTTATTTTTTACAATCAATCACTTATATTTATATCTTTTTTATTAATCTTTTTTAGATATATAGCTTAGAATGTCTTAATTATTTCATTTTTGAAAAATTTTGTAATTATTCTTACAACTTATTTAGGACCTTCACTTTATCTACACATTAATTTGTTAAATAATGAAGCGTAAAGGATACATATGGTCTACATTTGAGTCGACCAGTTTAAAATATAGGTAAATTTTGTAAAAAGTGTGACACAGTTCCACTTTTTTATTAATATTTATGTTTAAATCGTAGCATTACCGTAATTTTACATTTTGTTAAACTCAAAAAATAGATGAAATGTAATGAACAGAGGGGATGATTAACAATGAAAATTCATTATGGAAAAGCTTTAAGCTTAAGTTTGGTGCTGAGTTTGGCATCACAGTTTTCTGCAGCAGCAGTACTTAAAGACACTCCAAGCAAAACTGGTTCAGAGAAACAGACTTCGCTTATTGAAAAAGCTTTAGATCAGCAGAAACGTAACCCTATTGTGTTACCTTCTACAAATGATGAGCTTAAAGTTCTAAATACGATTCGCGTTACACCAACTCAAAATTTTCTTGCTGCACAACACGAACGTTTTTCACGTTTTGTTCAGGCAATCTTTCAGCCCCATGCTTCTTAAAATCTGAAACACCCCCTCTTCGTTTCAGTTTTAGCCCAGCCTGACGTTAAATAAAACGTCAGAATACTGGGCTTTTTCGTTATAATAGTTTCAATTTTTATTCTGACCCATTATCTATGAAAGTTCGTACTCGTATTGCACCTTCCCCTACCGGTTTTCCTCATGTTGGCACAGCCTACATTGCTTTATTTAACATGTGTTTTGCGAAACAACATGGCGGAGAATTTATTTTAAGGATTGAAGATACAGACCAACTTCGTTCTACACCAGAGTCTGAAAAAATGATTTTGGATTCATTACGTTGGTTAGGTTTGAATTGGTCTGAAGGTCCAGATGTAGGTGGCCCACATGCACCATATCGCCAATCTGAACGTATGGGAATTTATAAGCAATACGCATTAGAACTTGTTGAAAAAGGTCATGCTTTTTACTGTTTCGCAACAGCAGAAGAACTTGACCAAATGCGTGCTGAACAACAAGCACGTGGCGAAACACCAAAATATGACGGCCGCGGTTTAAAACTTTCTCAAGAAGAAGTGACTCGACGTCTTGAAGCGGGTGAACCTCATGTCATTCGTATGAAAGTGCCTGAAGAAGGTGTTTGTAAATTTAATGACTTGCTACGTGGTGAGGTTGAAATTCCTTGGGCACAAGTCGATATGCAAGTCCTTCTTAAAACAGATGGTTTACCAACTTACCACTTAGCTAACGTTGTTGATGACCATTTAATGGAAATCACTCATGTATTGCGTGGTGAAGAATGGCTTCCTTCTGCACCAAAGCATCAGTTGCTTTACCAATATTTTGGTTGGGAAATGCCAACTCTTTGCCACATGCCATTGTTGCGTAACCCAGATAAATCAAAACTATCTAAACGCAAAAACCCGACATCAATTAACTACTACCGCGATATCGGTGTATTACCAGAAGCCTTGTTAAATTATTTAGGCCGCATGGGTTGGTCAATGCCGGATGAAAGAGAAGTTTTCACATTACAAGACATGATGGATAACTTTGACATTCAACGTGTATCACTAGGCGGGCCAATTTTTGACGTTGAAAAATTGAACTGGTTAAATGGTCAATGGATCAAAGGTTTAACACCTGGCCAATTATTAGACCGTTTATTAACATGGAAGAGTGATCGCAACACTTTAGAAGACATTGCTGCCGCTATTCAACCACGTATTAATTTACTTTCAGAAGCTGTGAATTGGGCTGGTTTCTATTTTAACCATATGCCACAAATTACTGCTGAAATGTTTGAAAGTAAAAAATTGACTCAAGAGCAAGTTCGTCAAAGTTTACAATTTGCAATTTGGCGTCTTGAAGGTCAGTTTACTTGGAATAATGACACCGTTAGCCAAACCCTAATGGATCTTGCGAATCAGATGGGCATTAAACTACGTGATTTCATGCCAGCGTTCTTTATCGCAATTGCCGGTTCAACGAGTTCAACACCAGTGATGCAATCAATGGTTACGCTTGGGCCTGATTTAACTTTCGCTCGCTTACGTCATGCCTTAGAAATTGTGGGCGGACCGAGCAAGAAAGAAGTTAAAAATTGGGAAAAACTCAATGAGAGCTTAAAATTGCCGAAAAATGACGCAACTAGCGAAGTTTAATTCATTTTTTTGTTGACGTGTGAGCGCATTCACCCTAAGATTGCGCTCACACAAACTGGGGTCATAGCTCAGTTGGTAGAGCGCTACAATGGCATTGTAGAGGTCAGCGGTTCGATCCCGCTTGACTCCACCACGCTCCTTTGTGTTTGCCTCATCAAGTCCCTATCGTCTAGAGGCCTAGGACATCGCCCTTTCACGGCGGTAACCGGGGTTCGAATCCCCGTAGGGACGCCATATTCTGCTTTAAAAATTATAAAAAGACTCTATCGTCACCTTACTGTTTATTCTTTATCTCTTTCTAGATTGCACATTTGTCTATTTTATCTAAAATAGCGTCTTTCTTAATTCTCTCAATGTGTAATATGCAGCCATCTGACAATCAACTAGATGCTCATCAGCATCAGAACAGTACTGCACCTTTAAAAAGAGCCATGAGTACTCGCCATCTTGTGATGTTATCACTGGGCGGAGCGATCGGAACTGGTCTATTTTTAGGTTCAGGGGAAGTCATTTCACAAACTGGAGCTATTGGCGCAATTATTGCCTATATTCTTGGTGGCGCGATCGCTTACATGGTCATGCTCTGCCTAGGAGAACTCGCTGTACACATGCCTGTTTCAGGTTCTTTTGGTGCCTACGCCAAAAAATATATCAGTCCAAGTACTGGCTATATGATTTCTTGGATGTATTGGCTCACCTGGACTGCAACGCTTGGAACTGAATTCACTGCCGCAGCTCTACTCATGCAAGAATGGTTCCCGCAGATTTCCATGTGGATTTGGACAATTATTTTTGCAGTTACCATCTTTGGCTTAAATATTAGTTCAACGCGTATTTTTGCTGAATCTGAGTTTTGGCTGGCTCTTGTTAAAGTCGTTACTGTCATTGCCTTTATTGTGCTCGGCCTATTAGCAATTTTTGGTTTAATTCCATTCCATGGTACCCAGACTGCTCCACTATTTAGCAATCTTACGGCTCAAGGCTGGTTCCCTCATGGTTTAATTCCTATTTTTACGACCATGTTAATTGTTAACTTTGCTTTCTCAGGAACCGAATTAATTGGTGTAGCAGCTGGCGAAACAAAAGATCCGGCTCAAAATGTACCAAAAGCGATTAATGCCGCGATCTGGCGCCTCCTTATTTTCTTTGTGGGTACCATCATTGTCATTAGCGCCTTACTTCCTTTCCAACTTGCAGGTTTAGGCGGTGACGGTGTAAGTAGCAGTCCTTTTGTGACGGTATTTAATTATATTGGCATTCCATATGCGGATGACATTATTAGGTTTGTAATCATCACAGCTCTGCTTTCAGCAGCCAATTCTGGCCTATATGCAGCTTCACGTATGATGTGGTCTCTATCAGAACAAAAATTACTACCTAGTGTGTTTGCGACTTTATCAAAAAGTGGAACGCCAATCGTAGCTCTAGTTGTAACTATGTTCGGTGCAATTCCAGGTTTATTATCAGAGCAATTTGCACCTGAGACTATTTTTAAGAATCTGCTGGGTGTAGCTGCTTTTACTATGGTCATCGTATGGATGAGCATTTGTTTAAGTCAGTTCAATTTCCGCCGCCAATGGTATAGATCAGGTCATACAGTTAAAGACTTACAATATGCTGCGCCTTTATTCCCTATTGTGCCAATTTTAGGTTTTGTTTTCTGTTTCATTACTTGCTTGAGTATGGCAGCAGACCCTGAAATGCGCGCTGGTTTTGTAGGCTGTCTTATTTTTACAGCTTTATGTTATGTCAGTTATTTTATTTTTTATCGTAATAAAGACTAAACCAGCCGTTATTCAATTAAAGTGTAGCAAAAAGCTACACTTTTTTTTGCCTATATACTGGTTTTAAACAACATACCGTTGTAGATTAAAATTTATATTAAAAACAAAATCTTGTATAGAATGAAAATTATATTTATCCACGGGATGAATCAACAAAACTACACAGCACATCGCTTGAAAGAGCATTGGTTAAAAGTATTCAAGCTCGGCCTGAAACAAATGCCTTGCAGAGTTAATATTCGTGATCTTCATATTCACATGCCATTTTATGGCGACTTAATGACCAAATACCAATTAAGTAACCAATTAGACCTTAACACGTTATTACCTAAATCATTTTTTAATAATTATTTCCCTATTAACGTACACCCAAGTAATCCTCCTACTAGAGAGCACACTCCATTTGTTCCGTTGTTACGTCCCTCAACCGATCAAACTGATAAAAGCTTCTCAGAACGGCTTTATCTCACTTCTCAATTAGTTAAAGATCGTGTACTGAAAGAACTAGTTGTTTTATTAAATAACTTTCCTAAACTGCATGAAAGTTTGATTCAACAATTCCTCATCGAAACCTATATGTATCTATCTAATCCAGAGTTTATGGAGGAAGTACATCAAAGAATTTTAAAGAAAATGCGAGAAGAAGAAGACTATGTTGTGGTTGGACACTCTCTCGGTTCAGTTATTGCTTTTCAATTATTATCTGATCCCTCTTATCACTTTTCGGTTAAACGCTTTATCACCTTAGCTTCTCCTTTATCTTTTCGCGTAATTCAAAGTAAGCTCCCGAGTCCAATTTCTAGACCGCCATGTATTTACGGTGATTGGTTTAATTTTTACTCTCAGGATGATTTTTTGACTGCATTTCCATTGTGCGAAGCTCCATTTAATTTTGAACCTGCCATTATTAATCAGAAAATTTATACTTTCGCCAACCAGCCGCATGAGATTTTAGGGTATCTACAACATCCGTCGGTTATAAAGGCAATTATTGAACCTTTTCAGAAAAATGAGGGCTAAATGTATATATTTTCTACAATTTGAGTTATTTTTAATCGCTTGACTGTTTTTTTTAATATTTCTTCAGAAAACTATTTGACACTTTTATTAAATCGACCTAATATACGCCCACCTCTGAAACGTCCCTATCGTCTAGAGGCCTAGGACATCGCCCTTTCACGGCGGTAACCGGGGTTCGAATCCCCGTAGGGACGCCAAATTCTAAAAAGCCACTGCATAACGTCAGTGGCTTTTTTCTTGCCTAAAAAATAAAAAGCCAATCAATGATTAGCTTTTCATATGCTCTATCAACCCGCAATTCCTACTTGTACTTCAAGGCGACCTGACTGCACTCGCAGTCCTCTAATTTCAAACTGATCTACGAGCTGCTGCACAAGCTCGCGACTTTCTCTCAAAATATTCAAGCCTGGTAAAATACTAAAATCAGTCAAACTTAAAAGCTTTTCAACCATCCATGAACGGTTGTTAATAAAGTCAATAAATCCTGCTTGCTCTAGGTCAATAAACCACATGCGATGCCCATCGCGTTGGATTCCGGGAATATCGCCAATCAAGTGATTAATGAGTGATGGAATAGGCAACATATTTACGACTTCGAAACCAACTCGACCAATACGGCGCACAGCCCAATTTGACAAGATGCCGCCATGTCGAATCTGAACATCAAGGCTTTCATCCATTTGACGTAGGCGTAAGAATTTTTCCTGCCCAATACGGCATTCCAATACTTTAAAATCTAAACTTAAACAAACGATACATGAAGCGATGATAATGCCCATCGATCTCGACTTGGAAACTGTCATTGCCGCATTTAATTTTAATATCATCAATTTCGGAGCGATCAATGCGCTTACGAATTTGATTATTTAATAACATTTCGGGTAAGTACAACGTTAAGGTACTTTTGCCCAAAAAAGTTCGCGCCATAATCAACGCGACTTGGCGTGCTGTTTCACTGGTTTCAGATACCATATCTCTTACCGTGCCTGCTGCCAGATTTGTCATTCCGACAACTCCACGTCGTGTATGAGTAGTTACTTGATCGAGCGCGTCCAAAGCAGCATCAGCAACCTCTGCAATATTACGTGTCGTGTCGCTAGCAAACCCAACTGCATCTTGGGCATGTTGCAATGTCTTATGCAGTAATCGACGAGATAATGACGGTTTAGCGGTATCTGGGGTAGCTAAAACCGATGCTGTCGTTGTAGGCTGCGACTTATTGTCATCTTGTTGACCCAAGTCCCTCTCTCCTTTTTATATTTATCCCACATCCTATTCGAGTATTTAAGCTCATTTATTGTGCTAATCACACTTCATTTTTCTGTAGATTAGCATGCTCTACAATATTATTTTAATTTTTATGTGTACGAGTAAATCATCTGTTTTTTATATTTCTTTGTTTATTCATAAGTAATTTTTCTGCTAACTCAACGCATTTCATCGATATCTTACAAATTTTTTTCTTTCTGCTCATTTCCGTTAGAATAGATTCAAACTAAATGTGGAGTTCTCATGCAATATCGTTGCCCTAAATGTCAAAGTGTTAAAATTATGCCTGTGAGCCAAGGCGTGAACAGCGCAAAACCTGTCGTTCCTAAAAGTTTGGTTATCTTGATTCCTGCAATTTTTGTGCTTTTACTGTTAGTAGTCATTAGCATCTTTATGTGGATTTTTGGCAATGGTGCAGGTAGTTCTCTTCAAATCGCAACAGTAGTTGCATTTGTGGTTACTGTAGGGGCAGGTTTTATGTTCTGGCGTGATTTGCCTGATTTTAAACTGTCTATGCAAGCATTTATGCAGTCACAAAAACACTGGAAATGCCGTGACTGCAATAACGAATGGGAAATTTAAAAAAACTGTTCACATCAGCTTAATGCTGATGTGAATGTGTATTGTCTGCATCATCATGTTTGTGCGAAGCATGCTGAGCAATATGCTGACAATTGATCTCGGCATCGTCCTCAATTTGCAATGTCACTTCACCAATACCATGTTCATGAGAAAGCATTTCAACAGCATCTTGATACAACTTGGTACGGTCAGCTTCAGGAGCAAATAAGTGCACGGTTAAATGGATATTTTTAGAAGTAATCGCCCACACTTTGAGTTGGTGAATACTCTCAACACCATTTAAAGAAAGTAAATCTGCACGTAGCTTCTCAATATCAACCTCTTCGGGTACACCTTCGAGCAAAATGTTAATACTTTGCTTAAGTAAAACCCATGTTCTTGGCAGCACCCAAAATCCAATCAGTACCGCAATAATCGTATCGACCCAGTACCAGTTGGTAAAGTAAATCACAACTGCACCAATAATAACGCCAACCGAGCCTAGCGCATCACTCAATACCTCTAAATAAGCGCCTTTGACATTTAAGCTGTTATTAGCACTCGACATGAGGATTTTCATTGAGATGAGGTTAATTACCAAACCAATAGTCGCTACAACCAACATACCCACACTTTGAATTTCAGGTGGCTTAGAGAAACGAATATAGGCTTCATATAAAATATAAATTGCCACCACGAACAGCATGAGTGCATTAAATAAAGCGGCCAGAATTTCAAAGCGCTGATAACCAAAAGTACGCTTATTATCAGCGGGACGTTTTGAAATCTGAATTGCGACCAGAGCAATTGCCAAAGCAGCTGCATCTGTAAACATATGCGCAGCGTCAGAGAGCAATGCCAGACTTTGTGTGATTAAACCTGCAATAACCTCAACAATTAAAAATGTCGTAGTAAGCGCCAAGGCAATCGTTAATTTCTTGGCATTACCTTCAGTCACTACAGCATGACTATGGTCATGACCATGTTGTCCACCCATTTTGCGGACTCCTTATTATTTATCTTTATGGTGAGGTAAAAGTAACCATGAATGCATGTTTACCTTTACCTGTTTCAAATACTTTTCTGACTCAAACTTTTTCATCAAAAAAGATATCTCAAATCGATGACATTATGAATGCTCAACTTTATTCGTCTTGCTTTCATTCATCCATCGATAAATGACTGGCAATAAAACCAGCGTTAGTATCGTAGATGAAATAATGCCACCGATTACTACAGTTGCCAAAGGTCGTTGTACCTCTGCACCAGTTCCAGTTGCCAAAGCCATTGGAATAAAACCAAGTGAAGCAACAAATGCCGTCATTAATACAGGGCGTAGTCGCAGTACAGCACCTTTCCAAGTAGCCGCATGAACATCTAGGGTTGCTCTTAGCTCTTTAATGAATGTGAGCATGACCAAACCATTCAATACCGCAACACCTGATAAAGCGATAAACCCGACTCCAGCAGACATAGAAAGCGGAATATCTCTCAGCCACAAAGCCACTAATCCGCCAGACAAAGCGAAAGGAACCCCGCTAAATACCAGTAAGCTATCTTTAAAATTACTGAATACAGCCATCAGCAACACAAAGATCATGATGAGCGCCATCGGCACAACGATTTGCATTCTTGCAGTGGCAGAAGCAAGATTCTCAAATTGCCCTCCATAACCCAACCAATAACCGCTAGGTAGCTTTTGCTGCGCCAGTTTGCTTTGCATCTCTTGTACAAAAGACCCAAGGTCACGATCACGTACATTTGCCGTCACAATAACTCGGCGCTTACCATTTTCACGGCTCACTTGAGCAAGGCCCAGAATATTTTCAACTTTAGCAACGTCTTGTAACTGGATCAGACCGCCGTTTGGTAAGCGAATCGGTAATTGTGCTAGCTGCTGAGGCGTACGCATGTTTTCCTGTAAACGAATCACGAAATCGAAACGTCTATCGCCCTGTAAAATTTGCCCTACACTCTGTCCTCCAATACTCGCAGCGACAATATCCTGAATAGACTTGACTGATAATCCGTATTGGGCAGCCAATGCATGATCAACATCTACATTAAGTAATGGCAAACCATCAGTCTGTTCAACTTTGACTTCACTGGCACCTGGAATGCTACGTAGCTGTTGGGCTATTTTTTCTGCTTCCTGATTAAGGACCTGCATATCATCCCCAAAAATTTTCACACCGATATCACTACGGACACCTGAAATGAGTTCATTAAAACGTAGTTCAATCGGTTGCGAGAATTCACTGTTATTACCAGGAATCTGATTCACGAATTGCAGCATTCTGGTCCGCAATTCATCTATCGTTTCTTTAGGGTTTGGCCATTGATCGTGTGGTTTTAATAGAACAATACCATCGGAAATATTTGGAGGCATGACATCTGTAGCGACCTCGGCTGTTCCTGTTCTTGCAAAAATGGCTTTAATTTCAGGGAAAGCTTTGAGTAACTGCTTTTCGACGTTCTCCTGAATTTTAAGCGACTCTTCTATGCCTGTGCTCGGTGCACGCATGAGTTGTAATGCAAAATCACCCTCACTGAGTTGAGGTGCGAACTCACTCCCCACTCTTGTTGCAATAGCACTTGTCAAAATTAAGATGCTGACCGCTGCTGTGACAACAACATATCGAAAGGCATATGCTTTATCGAGTAAGCCTGCATAACCTTTTTTCAGCGTCATCATCCAGCGGCTTTCTTTTTCCTTCACTTCACCCGTAACAAACAGAGCTACTGCTGCCGGAACAAAGGTCACAGATAAAATAATTGCACCCAATAACGCTAAAACGACGGTCATTGCCATAGGGTGGAACATTTTTGCTTCTACACCTGCCAAAGCAAAAATTGGCAAGTACACGACCATAATGATGATCTGACCAAATATTAATGGTCGGCGTGCTTGTTTAGCGGCTAGAAAGACCTCCGTGAAACGTTCTGAACGTGTTAATAAACGACCTTTTAAATGTTGTGCTTCAGCCAAACGCCGAATACAGTTTTCAACAATAACAACGGCCCCATCAACAATGATCCCGAAGTCCAAAGCCCCCAAGCTCATGAGGTTAGCACTGATTTTTTGTTCGGCCATACCCGTTAAGGTAAAAAGCATTGCCAACGGGATAATACAAGCAGTGATTAAAGCGGCGCGAAAGTTTCCTAAAAAAATAAAAAGGATAACGATGACTAAAATCGCCCCTTCAATCAAATTTTTAGCTACTGTTTTAATCGCTTTATCTACGAGGCTACTACGATCATAGACTGTTTCAATCACCACGCCCTGAGGGAGTGATCTTTGAATTTCCTGAACTTTGTCGTCAATCGCCTTAGCAATAGTTTTACTGTTTTCACCCATCATCATCATGGCGATACCTAAAACAGTTTCCTGTCCATTATAGGTAGCACCACCTGTACGCAAATCATGACCAATCGATACTGACGCTACATCCGCAACCCGTATAGGTAAACCGTTTTTAGTGGCGACCGTAACATTCTGGATATCTTGTATCGATGTCAGCATACCCGGAACACGAACTGTGAGTTGCTGACCATTCTCTTCAATAAATCCAGCACCGCGGTTTTCATTATTATTTTGAAGCGCATCCTGTAAGTCGGTGAGTGGAATTTGCAACTGTTGTAACCGTGTCAGATCTGGAGAGACCACATAGGTTTTGTTATATCCACCAATGCTATTAACCTCGGCTACCCCTTGTACACGTTGTAACTGGGGCCGAATAATCCAGTCTTGAATTTCACGCAGGTCCATCGCGCTATAGGCTGAACCATCTGCTTTTTTAGCATTTGGCTCTGCTTTTACCACCCATTGATAAATCTCACCGAGTCCAGTCGAAATTGGAGACATTTGCGGATCAATGCTATCTGGTAAAGCACTCTTAGCTTCTTGTAAACGTTGGTTAATCAGCTGTCTTGCCCAGTAAATGTCAGTACCATCTTTAAAGATAATCGTGACCTGAGAAAGACCATATCTGGAAATTGAACGAGTCTGTTCCAGATTGGGAATACCAGACATGGCATTTTCAATCGGATAAGTAATTCTTTGCTCAACTTCAGGTGCTGTAAAACCATTGGCCTGACTATTGATCTGCACCTGTACATTGGTGATATCAGGCACAGCATCAATTGAAAGTTTTTGATAGCTATAAATTCCGACACCAATCCAAGCAATAACAAACATCATGACCCAAATGGCGTTGTTAATTGAAAACTGAATAATTCGATCAAACAAACCTTCAGCCTTTGGCAAATCAGGTTTATTAATGTCCATGCTCAGCCTCCCCTTTTTCAAGTTCGGACTTGAGCAAGAAACTACCTTGAGTCACATATTGCTGCTTTTCGGTAATTCCAGATTTAACCTCGACCCATTGTGCATCTGAAGAATAATTGCCTAACTCTACCGCAACAGGAGCAAAATGAATTTTGTCTTTCTCCTGTTTTGCAACAAAGACGACATTCTTTCCATCAATCTGTTGTATCGCTGTCTTACTAACTCGTAATACAGTCGCTGCATTATTTTGTTTAAGTAATACATTGACCATTAAGTTAGGACGTAATTCTTTTGAAGGTGTGAGTACCTTGGCACGAACCTGTAGACGACCAGTTTGAGTATCCGCTTCTGAAGTTAAACTTTGTACCTGTGCTTTAAAAATGTTGTTAGTTTGCAGTGATTTAAATTCAATTTCCTGATTAGGCTGAATATTGGTATTTGCACTTGGTAGCACAAATTCGACCCATAACTGATCTAGGCGATCAATAACAAATAATTGTTTTTCAGGACCAATTTGCTCACCAATGACAATATCTTTATTACTGATTACACCGCTTAAAGGCGCAGTCAAAACATATCGACCTTTACTTGAGCGATTCGCTCCCAAGGCACTTAAACGACTATTTGCAGCTTGTACCTGAATTTGCGCCTGACGATAGGCATTGTAAGCACGCTGATAATCTTGACGTGCTGAAACACCTTGCTCCCACAATTGCTTTTCACGCTGATAATCTTGCTGCGCTAATGTCAACGCTTCTTGCGCCATGCTTAAGTTAGCTTGCTGATCGACCAAATCTGGTACAAATAAAGTCGCAAGTGCCTGACCCTTTTCAACTTGTTGTCCTAGTGCAACATTTACGCTGTCTACTCGTGCAGAAAAAGTTGAAGAGACATGTGCTTGCTGGTCTGTGTTTACGACCAGTTTGGCAGGATAAGAGAGGCTCTGTTCAACTTCTCCACGCCCTACTTGCTCTAACTTCACACCATATTCAACCAGTTGCTTAGAAGTTAAGTTTAAACTGCCTTCCTCTTTTTCAGATTCTTCATGACCAGCTTCACCCTCTGCATGCTCTTCTTCACCTTCATCAGTATTAGGCTGTTTTTTTCCAGAGAAAAATAACCAAGCACTTAAAGCAAGGCAGACGATCAGCAGCAAAATAGCAATAAACCATTGGTTTTTCATTTTTTTAACTGACATTACTCTGCCCCTCCAACTGTCGGCAACTTATAGGTGTCTTGCCATAAATTTTGATTAATTTGATTTAATGCATCTCCAGACATCACCATATTTGGATCGATCCCGAGAGCTAAACTTTCTGCCTCAATTGCTTTTTGCCAAGCAGATTTAAGGAGTTGAACTTTCTTCAAACGTTGTTCTTGTAATTGAAGGGTAGATTGCTGAACATCGGTAATTGCAAATTTACCGACTTTAAAGCCAAGCAGCATTTTCTCTTGTACCGTCTCTGATAAAGGGAGTTGCTGCTCATTCATTAAATTATATTGCTGCTTTAGACCCGCTAACTCGTACTGTAGAGTACGAATAGAATTCTGGCTTTGCTTTTTATAAAAGCTTTGCTGCTGGTCAATTAAATCGAGTTTGCTTTGTGCAACTTTGAGTGCATATTGCTGGCGATTAAAAATATTTAAAGGAACTGCAATACCTACTCGAATCTGATTTTCGGTACTGCTCGTTTCTGCGGTTTTACTACGAACCACACCCATATTTACAGTAGGCGTAGGCCGATTTTTTGCCTTTAAATAATTAATTTCAGAATTTTGTTGTATTGCTTGAAGCCGTAGGGACTGTTCTAACAAATTCTGTTTTAAATATTGGTCGATATCACTTTCATTTTTTAAAGGCCACACACTTTTTATATCTGGACGTAACGTGAAGTTATCTTCTGTCTCACCCCATAAGTTAGCCAATTTTCTTTTAGCACTACTCAGTGATAATTCAACTTCCTGATATAAACGCTGATTTTCAACATGCGTCATAAGAGTTCGATCTAAATCAACCTGAGCAATACTGCCTGCCTGAAAGCGTAAGCGGGTAGCATCAAGAAGATTTTTACTCGTTCTTAACTGGGCTTTAGCAACTTCATGTTCAAGCTCTAAAATAGATACTTGTGACCATAAATATTTTACCGCCAGCTTCAGTTGAGCCTGATATAAAACCTGATTTAACTCAACTTGATTTTGCTGAACACTTGCCAGTTTTTTTGCTGCGGAACGTACACCAAAAATATCTAGTTTTTGCGAGATCCCAAGTTCTAATTCCTGATCTTTTCCAGATTTAAAACCCGTTTGCTGTACAGAAACCGTCGGATTTTCCCATAGCTGGCTCTGTTTGATATTGCTCTCGGCGATATCTTGTTGAGTTTGCCAAATTCCTGTTTGAGTCTGAAACTGCTTAACCTGATCGAGCACCTGTTCAAACGTTAAAACATTCTGTACACGCTGTAGTTGTGTATTCTCAGCAAGGTTCTGATTTGAACTGGCTGCGTTTGTTACGACACCAGTTGAAAGTGCAACAGCAACAACTAATGATTTAAGTACCCAAGACGTACTCAGACTAACGAAACTTTTTTTGTATAAAAAAATAGACATAAAATAACCCTATGAAATAAATAATATTTCTGGTGGGTTATTTTTCGGCTACCCCACCTATAGCAGGGTTAAAACAGGAGGCGGGTCTTGTTTAGAAATATGAGGGGACTTATAAGAATTAGACCAATAATATTGTTGTTTTGGCTCAGATGACTGTATTAACGGTGAAACAAGTTTTTCTTGTGCTTCTACAATCACAACATGAAAACATGAAGGCAAATGGTCATGATGATCGGACAAGTTTAAGGGAGCTTTATGAGTCCCCGCGATATCTGTCTTTTCCGTATGGCTATGTCGTGAAGCTTCATAACTCAACGCTGCATGATGACCAAAATGATGTAATGCCTTTTCCTGATTTTCATGGGCGCAAAATGCCGCTGCCACATTCCATAAACTTTGGAATATAAGCAAACAGAATAAGACGGACATGAAAAGTGCAGAACGTGGCAACAGCACACCATTAAACTAAGAAGTTGAACAAAGCCACTATAGCAGGCAGTGGGCATGTAATAAAATTACATCTATAAGTAGCAGTATAGAAGCGATTCTAATCTCGCCTGAGTAAAGATAAGAATAAATCATTAAGAATCTCTATCTTTACTCATAGGAAACTAATTATTAAGTAATTAGTTTCCTACAAAAGAAATTATTTACGCTTACAAGTTAAATGAGGGTTCTTACTTTCTTCAGCTTTAGCTTTTGTTTCTTGCTGAGACTTAATATTCTTTTCAAGGAATATTAACCCTCCATCAGCATGAGCCAAACTTGTTGAAAGAAGTAAAACCATCAAAACCGATTTTGTATTTAATTTAATAGACATAATAATCACCAGATCTAAATATTCATAATTTATTCAAGGACTTATCCCAGAAATAAAATTAATTTTTCGCATACCTTAGTTAATCAATTCAGGACAAATCTTCTGAGTCTCTAAGAAGCATGCGGATATACTTTCATTTCATTTTTAGAACCAACTAAACAATGAAGGGAGAACACCGTGCAGTCGCAACTCATCAAAAAGTTGGACTAAGGCCGCAACCCAGATAAACCACACCACCTGCGTCAAAAAAATACGGAAATGCTTCGGTGAAACCTGATAGAACTCAGGCTCTTTAAAATTTTTGAAACTTGGTAAAAAGCGTGGAATTGTCTTTATATAATCTGAATATGCAGTTCCATATTTTTCACTCAGGAATGCTTCTTCTTGGCGTATAACAAAATGGTAGTAACAGAGAAAATAAAGCGTGAATACTATTGGAAAGATAAACGTCTCTGTAATCAACATGATCCCGACTCCACCCAGATAACTAAATAGATAGAGTGGATTTCTACATAAAGAATAGGGACCGTCTGTCACCAACTTGGCATTCTTAAATCCGGAAATGTAAAGACTGCACCATATTCTTCCCATTACTCCGATGCCCACAAAAAACCATCCAAAGAACCATAAAATATGTTCTATAAATGCCGCTTGGAAATGCCATTTACTAAAACTTAAAGCAAGAATAATAGCTAAAATCAGCCCAATCACTCGGGAGCTCACAGTTCTAACACGGGGGGTAAATAAAATATTCATTTCCATAAACCTCCATCACTGTGAATCATCAGAGATGAGATAACCGATTCATTAAAATAATATTTTTGTTTTCCCGAAAGATTTGACAGAACCTTATATCCCGCCTTGTCATTAACATAAAGACGTGAATGTTTAAGCGAGTAATCTACATAGAAGATTGCTGCGCTTTGTTTGCACATATAATTAAGCATAAAATAACCCTTTGAAATAAATAAATTTCTGGTGGGTTATTTTTCGGCTACCCCACCTATAGCAGGGTTAAGACAGGAGGGGGATTTAAAGAGCCAAGATACGGAGACTGATAAGAATTAGACCAGTAATAGATTTGTGAAAGCTCATGTACACGCACAAAAGGTTCTTGAGCTTGTTGTGCATTTTCAGTCATCACTACATGAAAACATGAAGGTAAATGATCGTGATGATCTTGCCAGCTTAATGGAGCATTCTCAGCATTTTCTACAATACCCACATGTTCAGTCTGCATATGGTCTGAAGATTGATATACATTTAAATCTGCATGATGACCGAAATGTTGTAATGCCTTTTCCTGATTTTTATGCACGCAAAATGCCGCTGCCACATTCCATAAGCTTTGGAATATAAGCAAACTAAACAAGACGGACATAAAAACTGTAGAACGTGGCAACGGTACACCATGACAGTAAATTGCACAAAGTCACTATAGCAAGCGATACCAATGTAATAAAATTACAAAATGATTTTTGGTTAATTTATTGCTGTTTTAAAAAAGTTTTTTCTTTAAAAAAATTAATTTCCTGTTTGAGTTCCTGCAATGTATAAACTATTTTCTACCCTACTTGTTGTCGTCTGTTTAAATTTGAGTGCTTGTGCCACGACATTACTTTCAGAAGCTTTACCTAACGAAACCACAAAAACCGAGAAAATCATTTTAGCAAAAGATCAAATCATTGCTTTAGGACAAGCTGTTCAAAACCAGCAAGAACAAGGGATCATTTTTGTAGGCCAAGATTTTAGTTATTTAATGACCGAGGGAAGCGCTGAGCTATCAAAACTTCTTCATGCAATCCCAGCAGATCAGCGAAGTCTGACCAATCCGTCCCCACTGGTACTGACTATGGATGACCCAAATCATTTTCATGGAGAACTTCAATTCCTATATAAAACTCCTCTATTCTCTCTTTCTGAACAACAAAAAGAAAATTTAAAAAACCTAGGATTTAAAAATCATTTTGTTGTGATAGAAAATCAAAAAGATGTTTTATATCCTTACGCTTTTCTTAGCTTTATAGGACAAATATATAAAGCTCCAGACATACAAAAAATTCAACAAACTCTTCCCATTCCTTATCCTATCGCCTTACAGCAAAAATATGAAATAACAAAGAAACATCCGTTTAAACGTGTAACTCGTATGGCACTTTATCCGTTAGCGATGGCATTTGATGTGGTCACGGTGGCCCCTTCTCTGATATGGGCAGACTTACGAGGTGACTTTACAAAATAGAAGTTCCTAGGCAAAACTAATTAACTAGCTCTTAAGCTGGTTTTGTTTAAAGAAATTTCTTTTGTTTGATATTTATAAATTTTCTCAAAAGTCTTTTGCGTTAAATAATAGCTATTTTTTAATTTTAAAAGTTCTAATTTCCCTTAAGAATGCCACTATTCTCATAGTAGTTTCACTTAGCGTAAAAACACGTGTAACTTTTATGTAAGCCAAAACTTCATTATTTTTCATCCAAATGCGCTATATCACATTTACAAAAAAAAACATAATATTTCAATATAAGGGACTAGCTTAAAAGTGTGAGTCAATTCAATTAAATTGAGGAACAAGGGAGACTATCATGAATATGAAATCAATCAAGTATAGGCTTAATCACTTGTTTGCTTTTGAAAACTTACCTTCTGATATGCATTCACAAGCAGTTGATGAAATTGAACAGGGTTTACGCTTTGAGGAACTAGCCGAGCAAGACCATGAACGTATGCAAAACTGGTTAGATGTAACTCCTAACGACCGAAATGCTATGTGGTGCTACCTACGAGCAGCTTTACGTGGTAGCTCTGACGCTTCTTTTAAGCTTGGTATCGGTTATCTAAATGGTCAATTTGGATTAGATAAAAATTATCGTGAAGCTGAAAAATGGCTACAAAAAGCAGCAAGTCAGGGACATCCCGATGCTGAACGCTGCTTACAAGAAGCGTTTAGCAAGCTCGCATTTTCTTAAAATAAAAAACCAGCCTTTAGGCTGGTTTTTTATTTTAACAGAGATTATCCGCTAATTTTTTTGTATTTAGTACGTTTTTGAACAGCGTCTTCACCTAAACGTGACTGACGGTATGCTTCATATTCTGCATAGTTACCTGTGTAGAATTCTGGCTGTTCATTTTCAAATGACAAGATGTGTGTCGCGATACGGTCAAGGAACCAACGGTCATGCGATACCACCATTACTGTACCTGGGAACACAAGAATTGCATCCTCAAGCGCACGTAAAGTTTCAATATCCAAGTCGTTTGATGGCTCATCCAGTAAGATAACGTTTGCACCTTGCTGTAAAATTTTCGCAAGTTGTAAACGGTTACGCTCACCACCAGACAATTCGCCTACGCGTTTTTGCTGGTCTTGGCCTTTAAAGTTAAAGCGGCCGATATAAGCACGTGAAGCAATTTCATAATCGCCCACTTTCAAGATATCTAAACCACCAGACACTTCTTCCCAAACAGTTTTGTTATTGTCTAGAGTGTCGCGAATCTGCCCTACGTAAGCCACTTTAACTGACTCACCTAAAGTCACAGTACCTGTATCAGGTTGCTGTTCGCCAGTCATCATACGGAATAATGTTGTTTTACCCGCACCGTTTGGACCAACGATACCTACAATTGCTGTTGGAGGTACAGTAAACGATAAGTTTTCGTACAATACACGTCCGTCAAATGATTTGCTGATACCTTCCACTTCCACAACTTTATTACCCAAACGAGGGCCAGGTGGAATGTAGATTTCAGACGTTTCATTACGTTGCTGGAATTCTTTAGAGTTAAGCTCTTCAAAACGCTCCATACGCGCTTTGTTTTTCTTTTGCTGACCTTTCGCATTTGAACGAACCCATTCAAGTTCTTTTTTCAATGCTTTAGCAAAAGATTCTTCTTGTTTCTGCTCTTGTTCTAAACGAGCATTTTTTTGCTCTAACCAAGAAGAATAGTTACCTTGGTAAGGAATACCGTGTCCACGGTCAAGCTCCAAGATCCACTCGGCAACGTTATCTAAGAAATAACGGTCATGCGTAATCGCAACGATTGTGCCAGGGAAATCTTTCAAGAAGCGCTCTAACCAAGAAACAGATTCTGCATCCAAATGGTTCGTCGGTTCGTCAAGAAGCAACATGTCTGGCTTCGAAAGCAATAAACGACAAAGCGCTACACGACGGCGTTCACCACCTGAAAGCTTAGTTACGTCCGCATCCCAAGCTGGAAGGTTCAAGGCATCTGCCGCGATTTCAAGCTGGTTGTTTAGGTTGTGCGCATCCCAAGCATGGATAATTGATTCTAATTTTTCCTGCTCTTTTGCAAGTGCATCAAAATCAGCATCCGGGTCTGCATATTCTGCAAATACCTGATCAAGACGTTCTAAAGCATCTAAAGCTTCACGTACGCCATCTTCAACGTTACCACGAACGTCTTTAGTCGGATCAAGAGGTGGTTCTTGCTCTAAATAGCCGATTTTAATTCCAGGTTGTGCACGAGCTTCACCAGAGAAATCTTTATCTACGCCAGCCATAATACGAAGCAAAGTAGATTTACCTGCACCGTTCAAACCGAGCACACCAATTTTGGCACCCGGGAAAAATGATAAAGAGATGTCTTTTAAGATTTCGCGCTTTGGCGGAACCATCTTAGACACTCGGTTCATCGTATAAATATATTGGGCCACGCAGGACTCCTCAATTGAAAAACCAATACATCGCATAAGCGATAAATAATCGCGCGTATTATACGCTGAAAACCTCGATGACTTGAAGTTATGATTTCCATCGTACGGATTTATCAAACAATTTTCTTTTTCAATAAGTTGCAAAATGTTTATGGATAAGATTTATACAGCGTTTCAGCGTATATTTTTCTATCTTTATTCCTAAAATTAGAAAACAAACCAGAATTTGTGCAATTTTCTATTTAACTTTTAAGCTAGACTCGCTCAATATTTAACTCACGAAGATGAAGTAATCATGACTTATAAAGATGAAACCTTAGCAATTCACGCTGGCTATTCACCCGAGGCAACAACAAAAGCGGTTGCGGTCCCTATTTATCAAACCACTTCTTATGCATTTGATAGCACACAACACGGTGCCGATCTTTTTGATTTAAAAGTTCAGGGTAATATCTATACCCGTATTATGAACCCGACTACTGCTGTACTTGAGCAACGCCTTGCTGCACTCGAAGGCGGGATTGGTGCTTTAGCTTTAGCTTCTGGAATGGCAGCAATTACCTACTCAATTCAGACGATTACCGAAGCTGGAGACAATATTGCTTCAGTCTCAACCTTATATGGCGGAACGTATAATCTATTTGCCCATACCTTACCAAAGCAAGGCATTGAAGTTCGCTTTTTTGATTATCAAAAACCTGAAAGCTTACGTGACTTAATTGATGATAAAACTAAACTTGTTTTTGTTGAGTCGATTGGTAACCCACTTGGAAATATCATCGATTTAGAAGAAATTTCAAAAATCGCACATGAATATGGTGTACCCGTCATTGTCGATAACACCGTTGCCACCCCTGCTTTATTAAAACCTTTTGAATATGGTGCCGATATCGTCATTCATTCACTTACTAAATATATTGGTGGACACGGTAATAGCATTGGTGGAGCGATTGTAGATAGCGGTAAATTCCCTTGGGGTAAATATCCGGAGCGTTTTAAAGTTTTGAACACACCTGACCCAAGCTATCACGGGGTTAATTATGTCGAAGCTTTAGGTGAAGCTGCCTATATAGCACGAGCTCGCGTTGTACCATTACGCAATACAGGTGCGGCAATTAGCCCACTGAGTGTTTTCTTAATTTTACAAGGCCTCGAAACTCTAAATCTCCGCATGGAGCGTCATACTGAAAATGCGCAAAAAATTGCAGAGTATTTACAGACCCATCCAAAAGTAAAATGGGTAAATTACGCAGGTTTAAAAGATCATCCGCAGCACCAGCTTGCTCAAAAATATGTAAAAGGTAAACCTTCTGCAATTTTATCTTTCGGTGTACAAGATGGGCGTGAAGGCGGTACTCGATTCATCGATGCACTTCAGCTATTTACTCGTCTTGTAAACATTGGTGATGCGAAAAGTTTGGCTTGCCACCCTGCAACTACGACTCACCGTCAGCTCAATGAGCAAGAACTTAAATCTGCTGGTGTAAGTGAAGATATGGTTCGTCTTTCTATTGGAATTGAGCATATTGATGACTTAATTGCCGATTTAGAACAAGCACTTTCAGCTGTATAACCTTTAAACTATTCATCAAGCCTCTGGAAATAGAGGCTTTTTTATGGCTATATTAAATTCAATTTAAATCTATATTCACTTGAAACAGCTAATTGATCTATTCATACAAAACAATTAATTCAAGATGAAAGATAAGAAATAAATTTGGCCCGATAGGTGCTAGGACTAACACCTACACTATTTTTAAATCGAGTTCGAAAAGTGACAGGAGAATTAAAACCACAGCATAAGGCAATTTCTTCAATCGACTGTGAAGAATTTTCAAGTAATTCCTGAGCCCGTTGTATGCGCATGGTGAGCAACCACTGTAATGGTGTAGTTCCAATCTGTTCACGGAAACGTCGGGCAAATGTTCTTGGGCTCATATTTGCTTTACAAGCAAGTAATTTAATATCAATCTCGTCATCCAGATGAGTGTTCATCCACTCCAATAGCGTCGCTAAGCTATCACGTGTCTCTGGTATTTCATATTGGATAAACTGCGCTTGTCCCCCATCACGATTTAATGGAGCGACAGCAAGCTTTGCAGCCTGAGCAGCCACGCTTTGCCCATAATCCCGACGCACAAGATGTAAACACATATCCAGTCCGGATGAAGCCCCAGCTGAAGTTATAAGACGCTCTTCATCAACGAACAATACTTTGGGATCGACCTTAATCTTGGGATATCGAGTAGCCAGCTCCTCTGCAAGCATCCAATGGGTAGTGGCCCGATATCCATCAAGAAGGCCCGTTTCTGCTAAAACAAACGCTCCCGAACAAATTGAAGCAATTCTTGCTCCTTTTTGCCACGCTTTAAGAATTGCAGTTTTTACTTTTGAATTAAGGGGCTGTTTAGGATCTTTAATACCAGGAATAATAATGGTGTCTGCATCAATAAGATGATCAAGCCCCAAATGTGCCTGAAGCGTAAACGCTCCTGTATTTACATACTCAGCTTCGCCACAAACTTTTACACAATAGCCCATTTCACCATTTAATAACCGTACAAAACCAAAGACTTCGCATGGAATACCCAAATCAAATGGAATGAAATCATGTAAAGCTAAAATGGCTACCGTATGCATTGGTGAGAGCTCAATTAAAAACTTTTCCTATCTTGGCAGAAATCAAATTGGCAGTAAATGAACGTTTATTGTCATTTCTGCCACTCATAACAATAGGTTAATACTGACAAAATTATCCGTAGTAGTTTTTATGTCAAAACTATGAATGGAAACACTAATCTCTCAGCTCAGCTTGTCTATTTTCAAAATATAGAATGAATAGCTATCTCCCCCCATTCTTAGTATCGATAAATTAAATCTTCAAATGGGCTAGATACGGATCAATAAATATGGCTAATCCGAAAGCACAAAATATTACTCAATTTCAAAAATTGAAATTTTTTTCACTATTAGAGACAATTTCTTTGCTGTTATTGGTTGTTGTTGCAGTACCTTTAAAATATTTCAATGGATGGGATACAGGTGTTCATTTTATGGGGCCTATCCATGGGCTTACATTTTTTGTCTATTTATGGTTCGCGGTACAAACTATAACCGAGAGCAAATGGACACCATTAGAACTATTAAGATTAGTGGTAGTTACACTTATTCCGTTCGGTGTTTACTTTAATCTATCATTTATAAAAAATAAAATGACTAATGTAGACGAAGCTCAATCATCATGATCGAGCTTTTTACGACATTAAACCCATGGCTTAAAGCTATACATATAGTATCAATGACCATTTTTATAAGTGGCGTTCTTGCTGCTTCGTTTTCATTTAAAATAGATCTGGATATTACTGAAAATATCCATATTCCTGTTTGGGCTCAGCGTGAGTATCGATGGGATCAAATTATGACGACCCCAGCGCTCTTTATTACTTTTGCCTCGGGTTTAATCATAGCAATTCATGGTCAATGGTTCAGCTCTAAGTGGCTACCTGCAAAAATTGTATTCGTACTTATTTTGGCAGGTATTCATGGATTCCAAGCTAAGCTTTTACGGCAGATTGCAAATGGTATAAATGTAAGAAAAAAACAAGCAACTTTGATTATCCTCATCTGTACTATTTCAATCATCGTTCTTGCCATTATTAAACCATAACATTACTGTTCATTATTTAAGCAATAAAAATCTATTAAACAATTATCATATTATTCAGAAGATTAGAGTAAATAAAATAATATCTCAATCTACATTTTAGAGTTTTTACTCTAAATAAATTATTAAATTTCATATATTTACTGACTAGACAATTTTTAAACATCTATTAAGATAAAGACAATATTTATGAGTTCATCTGGATGAACCTACGGTTGTAAAAAATAAAAATTACATACCGGAATAAATAGTCCCTGCCCCTACTTAGGTAAAATGCTGTGAATAAAAAATTAGAAGCTCTGTTCCAGGAAAAGGTACAAGATAAAGTCATTTTAGTGACAGGCGCCTCGAGTGGAATCGGATTAACGATTTCAAACAAACTTGCTGATGCTGGAGCCCATGTTTTACTGGTTGCCCGTACTCAAGAAACTTTGGAAGAAGTAAAAGCAGATATCGAAAAACGTGGTGGTAAGGCATCAATTTTCCCATGTGATCTCAACGATATGGAAATGATTGACCAAGTTTCTAAAGAAATTTTAGCAACCGTAGATCACATTGATATTTTAATTAATAACGCAGGTCGCTCTATTCGCCGTGCTGTACATGAGTCTTATGATCGTTTTCATGACTTTGAACGCACGATGCAATTAAATTATTTTGGCGCGGTTCGCCTAGTCCTCAATATCTTGCCGCATATGATTCAGCGCAAAGACGGACAAATCATTAATATTAGCTCGATTGGTGTTTTAGCAAACGCTACTCGCTTCTCTGCATATGTCGCATCTAAAGCAGCTCTTGATGCATTTAGCCGCTGTCTATCTGCCGAAGTTCATGCACACAAAATCGCAATTACTTCAATTTATATGCCATTGGTTCGTACCCCAATGATTGCACCAACTAAAATTTATAAATATGTTCCAACCCTTTCACCTGAGCAGGCTGCTGACTTAATTGCTTATGCAATTGTAAAACGTCCAAAACGTATGGCAACCAACTTAGGTCGCTTAGCTTCAATGACTTATTCTGTAGCGCCAGGCATCAATAATATGTTTATGTCGATTGGTTTCCGTTTATTCCCAAGTTCAGATGCAGCGAAGGGACAAAAAACCGAGAAATTAAACTGGGCACAAAAAGCTTATGCACGTATTTTCCCAGGTGAACACTGGTAATTTTGAGTTAATCGCATAACGAATAAAAAGCGCCTTAAATAAGGCGCTTTTTTTAACTAAAGAACTGATCAATCAAGAAACTGAACGTGCCCTGTTTTTACATCGTAAATTGCCCCCACAACTACGATCTCACCTCGATCAACCATATCTTTAAGCACACTGCTATTATTAATAATGTACTGGATGTTGTAATGAACGTTCATTGCTGTGACTTGGCTAATAAAAGCATTACCTAATTCACGTGGCTGCATAATGTCATATACGCTATCAACCGAATGCATTAATGGTCCAAGCACATATTGAATGTGTGGCATTTCTTTCACATCAGACACTTGCTTTTGCTCTAAACGCAATTGACATGCACTCGTCACCGCACCGCAATCAGTATGTCCTAAAACAACGATGACTTTAGAACCTTTGGCCTGACATGCAAACTCAAGTGAACCCAATACTTTTTGCCCAGCAATATTACCTGCAATTCGCAAGCTGAACAGATCACCAATACCCACATCAAAAATCATTTCGGTGGGTGCACGTGAGTCCATACACCCAAGGACTGCTGCAATCGGATGTTGGCCTTCATCTGCAGTCACACGAATTTGTCGGTAAATATCTCGTTGAAGGCGTTCATTTTTTACAAAACGTTCGTTCCCTTCTTTAAGTAAGTTGACGACTTGTTGTGGACTCAGCTTTTGCTGCAAATCATGTGTACTAATATCAATATCAAGTACCGCATCATCAACGTCTTGATAGTGCTGTTTGAACCCAACCAATTTAAGGTTTACCTGACGTTTAATAGCTGTTTCACTTTGATAATCTTGAATAACTTGATAGATATCAGGATCAATCGAATCACATTGGGTTGCATCAATAATGAGTTGTTGATGTTTATGTACATGTTCTAATGCTGAAATAAGCGCAGAACGATTAAGAAAGGTGACTTGTGATGGGAGTTCAATACGAGTCACTACGCCATGTAAACGCTTCTCTCTATAAACACGAATACCTTTATTAAAATTGCCATAGAGAATAAAAGCACTACTGGTAAACAGGCCAATTAAAATTCCCATTAAAAGATCGGTCAGCAAAATTGCAACTAAGGTAATAATAAAAGGTAAAAACTGTTTCCAACCTTTTTGATAAAGCTGTTTAAATAGTTTTGGATGAGTAAGCTTAAAGCCTGTCACAATAAGGATCGCGGCCAATGCAGACAAAGGAATCATGTTCATTAATGGCACAAAGAACAAAACCGCCAACAGCAACAATACCCCATGAATAATGGTAGAGCATTTACTACGCGCGCCTGTATTTGCATTCACCGAACTACGTACAATCACTGAAGTCACGGGCATGCCACCTATTAAGCCCGAAACGATATTCCCTGTGCCTTGTGCCCAGAGTTCGCGATTAGGAGGAGAAGAACGTTTTTGAGGATCGATTTTATCTGCTGCCTCTAAATTCAATAACGTTTCTAAAGATGCAACGACAGCCAGAGTGATTGCCCCTGTGTAAATCATAGGCTCAGCTAAATAGCTAAAATCAGGGAAAATTAATACTTCTTCGGGTGCTTGTAAGATATTCGGTAACTGAATGAGGTTATCAATTTGCACTGCCCATGCAGAACCCATACTCACCAAAATAAAATTTAAAACTGCTGCGAGCACAACCGCAATCAAAGCCGAAGGTAAAGCTAGTTTTTTAAGCGGACTGCTATCCCACGCTAAAATTAAAAATAAACTGAGTAAGCCAATAAGTGCAGCGCCTCCATCAAAACGTTGAAGGAATGCATCTGGTGTTGAAGTCCAAACCTGTTTCCATGAAAAATCAGAAAGTCCAAACAGATAAGGTAATTGCGTGGCAATCAGGATCACGCCAATAGCGGCTAATAACCCTAAAATGACATTATTTGGGATAAAGTTCGCAAAGAACCCTAACTTAAATAATCCAAATAGAATTTGTAGAACACCGGCAAAAATAATACATAATAAAAAGGCGGCATAATTGCCGCCTAATTGTTCTAACTGTACAAGGATGACAGCAGTCAGCCCTGCCGCTGGGCCTGCAACGCTAATGTGAGAACCACTCAGTAAACCCACAATAATGCCGCCCACAATACCTGCAATAATACCAGAGATGATGGGAGCACCTGAGGCTAAAGCAATACCCAAACACAGCGGTAATGCAACGAGGAATACGACAACTCCGGACAAGAGGTCTTTCAAATGAAATCTATTTTTCAGGTTTAAAACCGACATAAAACAACCATTTATAATAAAAAGAAATAAGCAAAGTTGTACTATTACAGCCTGAAAGTGAGTAAATGCTTCAAGGCTGGGTTGATGATGTCGAACAACTGAATATCATTAAAGTTTAGTTATGCTATAACGTTGTGTATTTAATTGTGTATTTAACAACGATTTGTTGATCTTAAGATTCACCTCATCTTTACGACTGTTTTTTTCTTATTTCGCTTTTATATAATTATTTAAAACATAATATTTAATCCATAAAAAAGCCTCCAATTGGAGGCCTTTTTATCAATTAAAGACTCTTATTTAGAACCTTTAATCCCTGCTTGTAGCAACAATGCACCTAACCCACCAATTTTTTGTTCTTGAGGTTTCTCTTGCTTGGCGCGCTGAGGACGTTCAGCTTGATCTTTACGTGGTTGAGGGCGCTTACCTTGAGGCTTACGCTCAAAACGCTGTTCTGTATTTTGTTCACGGCGTGGTGGGCGCTGTGCTTTTACAGGTGCAGAACCTTCAGCACGCATACTTAAGTTCACGCGGTTACGTTCAACATCAACCTGCATAACACGCACTTGTACGATCTGACCTGGTTTTACAACCTTATGCGGGTCAGAAACGAACTCATTCGCTAACTCAGAAATATGAACTAAACCATCCTGATGTACACCAATATCAACGAAAGCACCAAAGTTTGTGACATTAGTGATCACACCCTCAAGTTGCATACCTTCAGTTAATTGGCCCACTTCAGTAATATCTTCGCGGAATTTAGCAGTACGGAACTCTGGACGTGGGTCACGACCTGGTTTTTCAAGTTCAGCTAATACGTCTTGTACTGTTGGCAAACCAAATTTGTCATCAACAAATTCATCAGCTTTTACTTGGCGAATGATTTCGGTATTACCAATGATGTCTTTCACAGTTGTCGCTTTTGCTGCAACAATTTTCTCAACAAGACCATAACTCTCAGGGTGAACAGCAGAAGCATCTAAAGGTTCAGAACCATTTTGGATACGTAAGAAACCAGCCGCTTGTTCAAAAGTACGTTCGCCTAAACGTGGTACGCTTTTCAAAGCTTGACGGTTATCAAAACGACCATGCTCTTTGCGGTATTCAACAATTTGCTGAGCAATCGCTTTGTTTAAACCCGCAATGTAAGCCAAGATTGCTGGAGAAGCAGTATTTACATCAACACCAACAGCGTTCACACAGTCTTCAACTACTGCGTCAAGAGTTTTTGCTAAACCAGTTTGATTTACGTCGTGTTGATATTGACCTACACCAATTGATTTCGGATCAATCTTAACAAGTTCAGCAAGTGGATCTTGTAAACGGCGAGCAATCGACACTGCACCACGAATTGAAACATCAAGCTCTGGAAGTTCTGCCGCTGCAAGCTCACTTGCAGAGTAAACAGATGCACCCGCTTCACTTACAGTCACACGTGTTAATTTGAGGTCTGTATTAGCAGCCATCATTTCAGCCACTACAGCTTCTGTTTCACGGCTAGCTGTACCATTACCAATAGCAATAAGCTCTACATTATATTCACGGCATAGACGTGCAAGCTCAGCAATAGAACCTTCTTTGTCTTCTTTAGGCGCGAATGGATAAATCGTGCTATGAGCAAGTACATCACCTGCATCGCTTACTACCGCCAGTTTCACACCAGTACGAATACCAGGGTCAACACCTAAAGTAGTACGACCACCTGCTGGCGCTGATAATAATAAATGACGAAGATTTTCAGCAAATACCTGCATTGCTTCTGCTTCGGCAGTAAGTCGTTTTTCTGTGAGCAATGAATGCTCGATTTGAGGACGAACTTTACCCAACCAGAATAATTTTGCAGTTTGTTTTAAGAAGTCCTGACGTGCTTGAGGTTGAATTTGCTCAAGGTTGTATTCAGTTTCGATACGTGCCAATGGTGCATCATCTTCACCATCAACTTTTAAACCTAATACATTTTCTTGACGACCACGTAACATCGCCAATAAACGGTGTGAAGGTAGCTTGTTTAAACCTTCAGAAAATTCAAAGTAATCGCGGAATTTTTTACCGACTTCTTTCTTTTCTTCAGAAGCAACAGTACTTTTTAAAACCGCAGTTTTTGCAAAAGTTGCTTTTAATTCTGTAGTAAGCGCAATATTTTGTGCCCAGTCATCAATCAGAATATGCTGGATCGCATCTAACTGACTTTCAACATCTGGATAGTCTTCATGACTAAAACCAGCCAATGCTTCTGTCGGGTCAACTTGTTCTGCAATAATTTTTTCAGCAATCGGTCCTAAACCTGCTTCTTTTGCTTTAAAAGACTTACTTGTACGCTTAGGACGATACGGTGCATAAATTTCTTCTAAAGCATTTTTTGTTTCGGCTGCATTCACCCGCGCCAACAAGTCATCATTCAATTTATTCTGTTCTTGCAATGACTGAATGACCTTTTCACGGCGCTCATATAAATCACGTAAATACGCTAAACGAGTATCTAATTGGCGTAACTGCGTATCATCTAAACCTTGTGTTACTTCTTTACGGTAACGGGCAATGAATGGAACACTGGCACCTTCGTCAATTAAGCGGATGGCAGCTTCTACTTGGTTTGGACGTACGGCAAGCTCACTTGCCAACTGCTGAACTAAGTCAGTCATCGTGTTTGATCCCACAAGGATAAAGTTTAAAAGCACTGATTATAAAGACCAAGCCCATAAAATCCACACTTGTTTGCGTATTCAAAACGTTTTTTTGTATTGACTCTGAATATTTATACTTTTTACGACTACTAGAGCACGTAAAA
This sequence comes from Acinetobacter sp. TG2027, assembly GCF_000302435.1. NCBI lineage: Bacteria > Pseudomonadati > Pseudomonadota > Gammaproteobacteria > Moraxellales > Moraxellaceae > Acinetobacter > Acinetobacter sp. TG2027. The sequence continues at coordinate 215,604 of NZ_AMJN01000054.1, forward strand.
ACAGTGGTTTAAGTATGAAAAAGTTAAAACTGAACCCTACCTTTTAATCTTTATAAAATATAAACGTATGACTTATGTCATGAGCATGACAAAAAATTAATATAATTTATGAGAAAATGATCATATTGATACATAGCCCAAAAGATAAAAATATTGAGGTTGAGCACTGCTTTATTCCTCTAGTTCCTTAACTACTCAGTTTTTTTATCTTATTCAGCAATCAAAAGCCCATTATGTTTGTTTCAAATAATTGATTTGAAACAATTAGTTATTACCATTGAGTTATTAGAAATTTATTGAAAATTTAACTATATGTTGTTTTAGGTCGGTCTTTGCTAAATTATGGGCTTAAGATGTTGTTTTTTGGTTTCAAACCACCTTGAAAATTGTAATTTTGAGCAAATTGATACATAGTCTAAACAAGAACATCAGCATTATACTGAGGGCTTGTTGGCAATAAGCCTATCCGACCCAATAATATATAAATTATGACTTTAAAAGGGAGTACATCATGAGTTTAGTTGTACCTGCTGAACATCCTGAAACCGTACACAACGAAACGGATCGTGTCGAACGTATTTTAGTGGTCGATGACGATGTGCGTTTACGTACCCTCTTGCAACGTTTTTTGGAAGATAAAGGCTTTGTTGTAAAAACTGCCCACGATGCTTCGCAAATGGACCGTTTATTACAACGTGAGTTATTTTCACTTATCGTACTCGACTTTATGTTACCGGTTGAAGATGGTTTAAGTATTTGCCGTCGTTTACGCCAATCAAATATTGATACGCCAATCATCATGTTAACAGCACGTGGTAGCGATTCAGACCGTATTGCCGGTCTTGAAGCTGGTGCAGATGACTACTTGCCAAAACCATTTAACCCAAATGAGCTTTTAGCACGTATCCGTGCAGTATTACGTCGCCAAGTTCGTGAAGTTCCGGGTGCACCAAGCCAACAAGTTGAAGTAGTAAGCTTTGGTCCATGGTCTTTAGACTTGTCTACCCGTACACTGACACGCGAAGGACAAATCGTTACCTTAACAACTGGCGAATTTGCAGTATTAAAAGCATTGGTACAACACCCACGTGAACCATTAACACGCGATAAATTGATGAACTTAGCGCGTGGCCGTGAATGGGGTGCAATGGAACGTTCAATTGACGTTCAAGTTTCTCGTTTACGTCGTTTAATTGAAGATAACCCTGCGCGTGCACGTTACATCCAAACTGTATGGGGTGTCGGCTATGTATTCGTTCCAGATGGTGCTGAATAAGCTTGAGATAAGATAGAGTGAGTTTAGAACCAATCGCCCCACAGAACTTTACCGATTACGTGACCTATTCAGAGCGTAAACGGACTCGATGGGAACGTTTTCTCGACAAAATAAAGCCACGTTCTGCTGCCATGCGTACCACTATTCTGGTACTGCTGGTGGTGTTCTTTAGCTTATTTATGTCGTTATGGTTCTTTTGGCGAACTCTGTATTTACCTGAAATTCAACAGCACGCCCGTTATCTTGCGGTCGAGCTTGAGCTCGTCAATAATCCTGATATACGAATTTTTCATCGTGAAAATGAAGTAGATATTGATGCGTGGTTGCGTAATCGAGTCGGTATTGAATACGTTACCAACCCCAAAGAATATCCAAGTGTCCGAGAAAAGGTCATTGCCGAGTTTTTTACCAATCATGTCGAAAAAAAGCTGGCAAATGAGATCGGGACTAAAGATGTTACCGTTTATTTCCAGTTTAAACCGAGCCCACGCATTTGGATTCAAACTCCTGAAATGCATGGCAACTGGGTTCGCGAGCCTTTAAAAACCTATGCCAACTATAGTCCTGAACTTTTAGTGGGTTGGGTTGTGGGTGTTCCTTTACTGTCGGCTATCATTATTTTGATTTTGGTCAGACAGATGAACCGCCCTCTGCGTCGTTTGCAGAATGCTGCCAATGAATACAGTAAATCTGGAACAGCGCCGTACCTTGATACCAATCATGGACCACTAGAAATTCGTCAAGTAAACCAAGCCTTTAATCGCATGGTCTACACACTCGATCAGACTGAGCGCGAACGACGTATTATGTTGGCGGGTATTTCACATGATTTGCGCACTCCTCTTACACGCATACGCTTAACAGCAGAGATGCTGCCTGATGAGTTTTTGCGTGAAGGTTTGGTTTATGACGTAGATGATATGGATGCAATTCTTAATCAGTTCATTTCATACATGCGCGATGGTTCAGATGAGGAGTTGAAAGACACCAATATCAACATGCTTTTGCAAGAACTTGTTGTGCAATTTAAACCTCTCGATATTCAATTCGAGATGCAGGATGTACCTATTATTCCAGCACGTAGCCTTTCTTTAAAAAGATTGATTGCCAACTTGATTAATAATGCAAAACGCTATGGTGCTGAACCAATAGAGCTCAGTGCAAAAGTTGAAAATGAATGTATTTTAATTACCGTTGCTGATCATGGTGAAGGCATTCCGGCAGATCAAATTGAAGAGTTAATGCAACCTTTTGTTCGCGGAGACTCAGCAAGAACCATTCAAGGTAGTGGTCTTGGGCTGGCTATTGTTAAACGTATTGTCGATATTCATCATGGTGAGATTCAAATTCATAATCGTGAACAAGGTGGTCTAGAAGTTATTATTTCTTTACCAATCCCAAAACCGAGTACCGAAGAAAATACCACGACGAATCCTTTGGAAAAAATAAAACAAACATTAAGTGAGCGCTTTTAATTTGATCAATCAGCAATTAAAAGCCTTGTTTTAATGACAAATAAAAGCAATAAAAATCAATTAAATAAAAACCATAAATATAATTTATACCGCCATTTATTTACAAAATTAGACCTTAGCCTAACACCTATGCACTTTTCAATTTTTCATAGCTAAAATCCCGTATGTTTTGACAATATTGAGGATGTCCAATGTCTTTAAGTCGTATTCGCCTAGCTTCTCTTCATGACAAGGTCATCAGTGCTGAACAAGCTGCGCAATTCATCGAAAATGGAATGACCGTTGGTATGAGTGGTTTTACCCGTGCCGGTGAAGCTAAAGCTGTTCCACAAGCACTTGTAGAGCATGCAAAGAAAAATCCGTTAAAAATCACGTTAATTACGGGTGCTAGCTTAGGTAATGACTTAGACAAACAACTCACGGAAGCAGGTGTTTTATCTCGTCGTATGCCATTTCAGGTAGACAACACTTTACGTCGTGCGATTAATAACGGCGAAGTTATGTTTATTGATCAACATTTATCAGAAACTGTTGAGCAAATGCGTAACCAGCAACTTAAACGTCCAGAGGTTGCGGTGATTGAAGCAATTGCGATTACTGAAGATGGTGGCATTATTCCAACAACTTCTGTAGGTAACTCTGCAAGCTTTGCTATTTTTGCCGAAAAAGTTATTGTTGAAATCAACACATCTTTAAGCGAAAGCTTTGAAGGTTTGCACGACATCTATATTCCAACTTATCGTCCAACACGTACTCCAATTCCATTAACAAAAGTGGATGAGCGTATTGGTACAACAGCAATCCAAATTGATCCTGCAAAAATTGTAGGTATTGTATTTAACGATACACATGACTCACCATCAACAGTAACTCCTCCAGATGATGAGACTCAAGGCATTGCAAACCATTTAATTGCTTTCTTTAATAAAGAAGTTGCAGAAGGTCGTTTACCGAAAAATCTTGGTCCATTACAAGCAGGGATTGGCTCTATTGCCAACGCTGTACTAACAGGTTTAAAAGATTCTGATTTTGAAGACCTCATCATGTACTCAGAAGTACTACAAGACTGTACTTTTGAACTCATTGATGCAGGCAAAATGAAATTTGCTTCTGGTAGCTCAATTACCCTTTCTGCAAAATGTGGCGAAAAAGTTTTTGGCAATATCGAAGCTTACAAAGACAAATTAGTGCTTCGTCCACAAGAAATTTCTAACCATCCTGAATTGGTTCGTCGTTTAGGGATTATCGGCATTAACACTGCGCTTGAGTTTGATATTTACGGTAACGTGAACTCAACTCACGTGTGTGGTACTAAAATGATGAATGGTATTGGTGGTTCAGGTGACTTCGCTCGTAACGCTCACTTAGCGATCTTTGTGACCAAATCAATTGCTAAAGGCGGTGATATCTCTTCTATCGTGCCAATGGTAAGCCACGTTGATCACAGTGAACACGACGTTGATATTTTAGTGACAGAGCAAGGTTTAGCAGACTTACGCGGTTTAGCGCCTCGTGAACGCGCTCGCGCTATTATCGATAATTGTGTACACCCACTTTATCGTGATGCATTAAATGACTACTTTGACCGTGCATGTGCTAAAGGTGGACATACTCCTCACTTACTTCGTGAAGCATTGTCTTGGCATGCAAACTTCGAAGAAACAGGTCAAATGCTTCAAGCAGCACCAGTTGCAAAATCAGCTTAAATCACTGGTTTAATTCAAGCACTCCTTCGGGAGTGCTTTTTTATTTGTTTAAATTATTAATAAAACACTGCTCAAGCCCGAATTTTTATTTTATCTTTTCAGCACATCAAAACAAAAAGTAGAAATCCATATGTTTATTATTCGTCAATTTACAAATGCAGATCTGGATGATGTCGTTATTTTATGGGAAAGCTGTGGTCTGACTCGTCCTTGGAATAATCCTGAAACCGATATTTTCAGAAAAGTCTCGCAACAGGATGATTTGTTTTTGGTTGCTATTAAAGATGAGCAACTGATTGGCACGCTTATGGGCGGCTACGACGGCCATAGAGGCTGGATTAACTATTTGGCTGTTCACCCCCACCAACAACGCTTAGGAATCGCTACAGCGCTCGTTCAGCAGCTTGAGAAGCGTCTCATCGCTCGTGGCTGCCCAAAACTGCAATTATTAGTCCGTAAAGACAATTTGAATGTGTTGAACTTTTACGAACAACTCGGTTACGACGAAGTAGAAGCCGTGTGTTTAGGAAAACGACTTATTCGTGATAGTTCTCATGATTAGAACCACGTTTCGTTTGGACTATTTTTAGAAAGTTAAGGCGATATTGGGGATAACCCTCTTTGCTTGTGGATAAAATGAGATTTATACACAGGTAAGGTCTTAATATTTTTATTAAATAAAGAGGCATGAAAAAAGCCCCATACATAATGTATGGGGCTTTTCGAATATGGTGGCGAGACCCAGGATCGAACTGGGGACACACGGATTTTCAATCCGTTGCTCTACCTACTGAGCTATCACGCCGATGGCCTGTATTAAGCCGTATCTCAGAACAATAGTCAACAATTATCCTGAGTTTCTGATTTAAATGAGTATTTTTTATACTTAAAAAAAATCCCTGATGGGATCAGGGATTGAAAACACAAATAATGGTGGCGAGACCCAGGATCGAACTGGGGACACACGGATTTTCAATCCGTTGCTCTACCTACTGAGCTATCACGCCGAAGTGGGCGTATTAAACAATGTTTATAAGAAGACGTCAAGCAACTTCCGTGTTTTTTGTAACAAGTGATTATTTTTAAATCACAACCACAAAATAATAGAAGCTTTTAGTGATGTAGTTTACCAATGTGAGCCAAACAGCGATGAATCGCGCCACAACCTGGTTCAAAAGTTTTAACACCTTTTGACTCTTCTATGCGGCAAGCTTCTTCGACTAAGCGCTCAGCTACCCCACGACCACGGTTCGCAGGGTGCACAACAATATATTCAAGAACCTTGCTTTCGCCTTGTCCTGAAGACCAAATTGCACCTATAATTTTGGTGTTAAATTCGGCAGTGTATAGCGTGGTATACTGTTGTAAATCTTGTTCAAGTTGTTCAATCGCATCGTGCCCGTCACCAAACTCCGGACTTGTATCATACAGTCGCTCAAGCTGATCGCGGATCTCTGAATTATCTAGAGAACTATAAGCATGTACGGTAATAGGCATTGATTAACCCTCCTGAGCAAACTATGATGCTGTCACGAATTCGTCACAGCGAAATTGTCGTTAACATCCAATCATTTTTGACGTTTTTTGAGGAACGTGTCCATGACGCAACGTATCAGTGAAGTGGTTAGAAATACCAATGAAACCAAAATTCGAGTTCGTTTAAATCTCGACGGTACTGGTCAAGGCACACTAAACACTGGAGTTCCATTTTTAGACCATATGATTGATCAAATCAAGCGACATGGCTTATTTGATATCGATATTCATTGTGACGGAGACCTCGAGATTGATGATCACCACACCGTAGAAGACTGTGGTATCACGCTTGGACAAGCTTTTGCACAAGCTTTAGGCGATAAAAAAGGTTTAAAACGCTATGGTCATTTTTATGCACCATTAGACGAAGCTTTATCTCGCGTTGTTGTCGATTTATCTGGTCGTCCGGGTTTATTTATGGATATTCCATTTACCCGTGCACGCATCGGTACCTTTGATGTCGATTTATTTTCTGAGTTTTTCCAAGGTTTCGTAAATCATGCGCTTATGACCTTACACATCGATAACTTAAAAGGTAAAAATAGCCACCATCAAATCGAAAGTGTGTTCAAAGCACTTGCTCGTGCTTTACGTATGGCATGTGAAGTTGATCCACGTGCAGAAAACACGATTGCATCGACAAAAGGTAGCCTCTAATGACACGTATCGCGTTACTTGATTATGGCATGGGCAATCTACACTCAGCGGCTAAAGCACTTGAGTATGTGGGCGCTACAGTCGATGTGACCAATGATCCAAAGTTAATTGCACAAGCCGACAAAATTGTTTTTCCAGGCGTTGGTGCAATGCGTGACTGCATGCAAGGTATGCGTGAAGCAGGTATTGATGAAGTTGTACGTAAAGCTGCATTTAATAAACCTGTTCTTGCGATTTGCGTAGGCATGCAAGCATTACTACAAAGTTCTGAAGAAAATGGCGGTGTAGACGCATTAGGTATTTTTGACGGCGTAGTAAAACATTTCCCTCAAATGGAAGGTTTAAAAGTACCACACATGGGCTGGAACCAAGTTCACCAAATGGACCCAAGCCATCCAATGTGGAACAACATCGAACAAGATGCTCGCTTCTACTTTGTACATAGTTACTATGTCGAACCAAAAGATGAAAGTGTTGTGGCTGCGACTTGTGAGTATGGTGTGAACTTCTGCACTGCGATTCACAAAGATAATTTATTCGCGACTCAATTCCACCCAGAGAAAAGTCATACTGCTGGTTTGCAGTTACTTAAAAACTTTGTGGAATGGAATATTTAATCTGATTTAAAACTGAAAAAGATCAGGTCTAAATGGCCTGATCTTTTTTTTATTTACAATAACAACTAATCATTTATAGAATGATGTTTTATTCAACAAAATATTGAATATTTATACTTTTAAATAAAACCAAATGATCAGGAAAACAAAATGAATTCACCTTTTGAAAATCAGCCACTTCAACAAGATTCACCCTTTAAAGCTAGTGGTCGTTTTGGACGACTCTCTTATGCTGCTTGGACATTCTTATTTTCACTCGTCATCGGTATCGCTGTTGTCATCATCGCTTTTACTTTTGGGTTTACATCTAGTCAGGAACTAACTGGCCTTTCTACGGCAGGCATGATTGTTATCGCCATTCTTTATATTGTTTGCCTCTATGTAAGCTTTGTATTTACCATCCGCCGCTTGCACGACCGCAATAATACAGGATGGCTATCGTTACTGATGCTGATCCCTGCCGTAAACCTGATTTTTATGATTTATCTCTTTGCGGCAAAAGGTACAGAAGGCAATAATGATTACGGCCCACAGCGCCCTACTCCTAGTTGGGAACGCGTTTTAGGCTGGATTTATATTATCCTAATTCCACTTGCTTTGGTTTTTGCTGTCGTTGCCACAATCATGTCTCCGACCTATGAAGGCTATGTCGAGAAAAGTGAAAGTGTGGTCATTGGTACACCTTCTCAGTCTCAATAATTTTTAAAGACATTCATAAAGCCTAGTTCTCTAGGCTTTATTCATATATAAAGTGAATAGCCCAATTCTTTTGTACGCTGTTAAATATGTCCGAAGCCGTTGCCCTCCTTGATAAAGCTTCCATTCAGCAGCTTCCTCCTTTTGAAAATCTTAACCACCATAATATTGTGGTGATTGAAAATATTGAGCAATGCAAAAGTATTGAAGAAGAATTAAAAAACGCTGCAATTTTGGGATTTGATTCTGAGTCTAAACCTACATTTAAAGTGGGTGAAATCTCAACTGGTCCACACTTAATTCAACTTGCTACAATACAAAAAGCCTATTTATTTCATGTCAATTCATCGACTTTAAAATTCTTACAGCCCATTTTATCTAACCAGAAGCAAATTAAAGTCGGTTTTGGCCTTAAAAATGATAAGCACATTTTTCATAAAAAAGGCATAGAGCTAGAAAGTTGTGTCGACCTTGCCAAAGGGTTTAGTCACTTTGGTTTTAAACAGCAAATGGGCTTACAAAAAGCGGTGGCACTGTTATTTGGACAATATCTTGCAAAGTCGAAAAAAGTCGGAACTTCAAACTGGGCAAGAAAGCCACTTACATCTCAGCAAATAAATTATGCCGCTGCTGATGCTTATGCAGCATTACTCGTATTTGAAGAGCTCAGAAACCAAAAACTATTACCTGCTCACATTTCACAAACTATTCAAACCGCACTTCAAGCGTAAAGTAATAAAAGTCTTTTCTAAGGCTTAGCGATTGATCAATACTTTGCTAAGATGTGCACAATTTCATAAACATGATGAAGCAAGGAGCGGAAGCATGCTAATCATTCCAGCAATTGACCTGAAAGATGGTAAATGTGTGCGTTTAAAACAAGGGCGTATGGAAGACGATACTGTTTTCTCTGACGATCCGGTTGCAACTGCCCAGCATTGGGTAAATGAAGGTGCGCGCCGTTTGCATTTGGTTGATTTGAATGGCGCTTTCGCAGGTACTCCAATTCATAAACCTGTTGTTGAAGCGATTGCTAAAGCTCAGCCAGAATTACCAATTCAAATTGGTGGTGGTATTCGCTCATTAGAAACCATTGAACACTATTTAGAAGCCGGCGTGACGTTTGTCATTATCGGTACTAAAGCTGTTCAAGAGCCTGAATTTGTAGAAGAAGCTTGTAAACGTTTCGCAGGCCACATCATTGTTGGTATTGATGCCATGAATGGTATGGTTGCAACTGACGGCTGGGCAAACGTTACTGATGTGAAAGCAACTGATTTAGCGAAACGCTTTGCTGATGCAGGCGTGTCTAGCATTGTTTATACAGACATTGCTCGTGACGGTATGATGCAAGGTGTAAACGTTGAGCAAACTGTAAACTTGGCTCAATACTCAGGCTTACCAGTAATTGCTTCTGGTGGTGTTACCAACCTTGATGACGTTCGTAACTTAAAAGGCCAACCGGGCATTTTAGGCGCGATCACAGGCCGCGCAATTTATGAAGGTACTTTAAACCTTCGTGAAGCTCAGCTTTTGTTAGATGAAAACCGTCTTTAATTTTTAAGATGTAAAAAAAGAGCCGCTTTAGGCTCTTTTTTATTTTTGATTATCTTTAGTTTAATAACTTTTCTAAATCGATTACCTCATCCGCAATTTCCATTGCATAGGGCGAATGTGTAATCATGATTACGGATGGAACAACCTGCTGAATATATTCAAGTATATTTTTTGCAGTATCTACATCCAAGGCGGCAGTCGGTTCGTCTAGAATGATGAGCTGCGGGCGAGCTAAAAGACCTCGAAGAATGCAAATTCTTTGCTTTTCTCCTCCTGAAAAATTCTTATAAATTTCAGTTAAATCATCATCGAGCGTTAGTTGATGCTTTTTCAAAATATGTAATAAATTAAATTGATCAAGCATCTGAAGTAAGTAAGAATCCTCATATATGTGCGAGGAGTTATAAACTAAATTATCTCTAAGGGAATAAGGGAAAATAACTGGTTGCTGTGCAACGTAAACAACCTCATCAAAAATATGTTTAGAGAAATTTTGGCTAATATCAATATTCTTATAGCAAAGCTGCCCTGATTGAATCTGATAGACACCCATTAAATAATTCATTAGAGAAGTCTTTCCCAAGCCAGTTGGCCCAATCACGACATACGTTTTATTGGCTAATATTGTTAAATTAAAATGATCTACGGCTCTTTTCCCAAGTAAAAATTTAGCATTTATAAATTGAAAGAGAACGTTGGAGTCTTGAACGATAGAATGCGTATAATTTTCTTTATTGAGATTAAAGTATTTTCGATATTTTGCTAAGGCGACAAAGTTACCATTTAAACGCATCAAGCTTTGAGAAACCGCTAAAAATGGATTGGTGAGTTGAATAATATAAGTACTTATCAATACGAAAGCACCCGGTGTAAGCTGCTTTTCAGTTGAAAGAAAGACTGTAAATAACATAAAAAAGAGTAAAAACAAAAAGATCAGGAACAATTGAGAAATCATCAATAGCCCTATTTTTTTATTCCTATCTTTAGCTGTTTTGATGAATGAGTCTAATGTGGTATTAAATTTTGACAATTGAAACGGTACTGCATTTTTTACTTTAATTTCATATGAATTTGAGATCTGATGTATCAAATCGCTATTTACCTGATTATCTTGTTGATACATCGAATCAAATAAAGAACTACTTCTTTTATTTATATGAAAGGAAACTAAAAAAATAACGATAGCTACCAATAAAAAACTGATACTAAAAAGTAAGCTAATAGTTGTAAATAAAACTGCAAAGATCATAACCAATTGAAAAATGATTGGCCCCAAATGAAGCAGCAACGTTAGATTTATCTCACCAAAAGCAGAACTTCCTCTTGCAAGATCACTGATGACTGTTCCAGCTTCAATTTGATCTTGCTCATCTTTTTTAAGATTTAAATAATTTTTTAACCCCGCAAAAATTAATGCTCCTTTGAAATCAACCATCAAATAAGCACTAAAAATATTTTTCGTCCAATTACATAACTCATTCGCTAACCATGCTACAGCATAAGCGAGTACGATTAGATATAAGAAATTAAATGGAAGTCGAATATCTAGTGGAAAGTTATATGCCTGTGCAGAGTAATCAATAATAATTTTTAATAGGTATGGCAATAATGTCGTAAAGAATGCTGTAAACATTACTAATAAAAACATGAGAAACATACTACCTTTCTGCTTCTTATAATTTTCTTTAGAAACCTGCCATAAAAATTTATAGTTTTTAATATCTTGTGAACTTAATAAGAACTTCATTTCTGTATCTTTTTTCTATTAAAACGAGTTAAAAATAATTTTATTACACAAGAAATATCATAACTTGCCTTATTTATTCTAATTCGTATTTTTTGTTTAAATTGAATTCACAGGTTTTTAAGAGAGGTCATATACATCATATATGCCTTCAATAAACTGCATAAATTTTAAAAACATATATTTTATTAAAAAGCTTAAATTCCAAATCAATACACCACATTACGAGTAAATTTAAGCACTTGGTTACCACTATTGATATAGGTATAAGTAACAGAACTTTCAAAAATAAAAGATGAACCAGCTGTTATTATTTTTTTGCTGTCAGTAAATTGTATGGTCAGCTCACCTTCTAATACGTAAATAATTTCCTGCCATCCGTCTGCATCTGCTTCAGCAACGTAAGACTCTCCCACAGCCAAAGACCATATCCAAAGCTCAACTTGGGAACGAGATGGAACTGAAGCGAGCAAGGTTGCTTTACTTTCCTCATCTTCACCCTGCCAAGCGAGTGCATTTACTACGGCATGTTCTTTATGCTCAGGTGCACTCACAATCGTTTTAAAATCCACACCCAACACTGCTGCAATCGAATCGAGTTTGGCCAAACTAATATTGACCTGCCCAGTTTCCAAAGCAGCAATGGTTCGTCTACTCACACCTGCCTGATCTGCCAAATCTTGTTGACTCAAATCTCGTTCATCTCTTAGTAAACGAATATTTGTGCCTACGTGCTGTAAAACGGTATTCGACTGGCTCATAAAATGGATTAGCAAGAAAATTTGAGCAATATATTGCACAAAATACAAGAATATCGCAATATGTGCAGTATATTGCACAATTTATGTTAATTTGAGTATGTCGCCAATTTCTCTGAGTTCAAGCAAAGCTCCACAGTTAGCCCTGATTCTGATTACGATCATTTGGGGAGGAACATTCCTTACTGTGCAGTATGCGCTGAATTTTGCATCACCTATGTTTTTTGTAGGCTGTCGTTTTGCTGTAGCGGCTCTTACTTTGCTTCTTATTTCATTAAAAAGTATGAAAGGTGTCACTTTAAAAGATTTAGGCGCTGGTAGTGTGATTGGTCTTGTTATTGCGGCAGGCTACGGCACCCAGACTATTGGTCTACAAACCATTCCGAGTAGTGAATCAGCATTTTTAACAGCGCTATACGTTCCGCTTGTTCCTATTTTAATGTGGCTCATCTTTAGAAAAACTCCCCATATCATGACTTGGGTGGGAGCCGCTCTTGCCTTTGCTGGCCTTGTTTTATTGACGGGCAATGGTTTTGAACAAATTTCCTTAAGTTTTGGGCAGCTTTTAACAATCCTGGGTGCCTTTGCGATTGCTTTAGAAATTATTTTTATTAGCTACTTTGCTGGAAAGGTAAATTTACGCCGCGTCACAATCATTCAACTTGGTGTCGCTTCTCTACTTTCTTTCGCTATCATGCCTGTGGTGGGTGAACATACGATTCCAGCATTTTCATGGCCCCTAGTACTGATTGCTATTGCATTAGGTTTAGCGAGTGCACTCATTCAATTTGTTATGAACTGGGCTCAACGTGTGGTTGATCCTTCACGTGCTGCAATTATTTATGCAGGCGAACCTGTTTGGGCGGGCATTATTGGCCGAATTGCAGGTGAGCGTTTGCCAATGATTGCCCTTTTTGGCGGTGCTTTAGTAGTCTTAGGCGTTTTAGTCAGTGAGTTAAAAATTAAGTTACCAATTAAAAAAGCTAAAAGAATTCGAGAATAAAAAAAGAGAGCTTAACGCTCTCTTTTTTATTTATTAAGGTTGATACATCGGGCGGTTATCATTTAACGCAATCAATCCACGAATTGCACGATATACAATCCAAATCCACGCAGCACCAATTACACCCACACAGAATACGGTCGATGAAATGGCAACGCCTGCAAATAGGTCAGTATTTTCACCTGTAAAAAACAAGAAAATAAACGGCAAAAAGGCAATAATATTCCAAGCGAGATACCACCAGAATGTTCTGATTTGCCATGTAAAGTGGCTCGCAAAAATCGAGCCTTGTACATCAGAACGTTTTACGTAGTTAATAATTAAAGCAATAACCGCAAGTAAGCCGCCTGTAAAAATGGCAACAATATAAAGTACATATAAAATAAGTGTTAAAGTACGATTTGGATCTTGGTCGATAGAACTATTCATTTTTATACCTCTCAAGTTTATTAAAACGATTTACTTTTATGAGCCCCGCAATACGTTTAAGGGAGAAATTAGCCACAAAATCAAAAGTAAATGAAAGAATATGGTACAAAAATAAATCTTACGAAAGGGTTGTTTTTGTGTTTTATGTCTCAGTTTTTGTTGTGCCCACCATGCAGCTGGCCAACCTCCTAAAAAGCTAACAATGTGCAATGTTTGTTCAGGTACACGGCGATTACCCAATTGTGCGGCTTCTTTATCTTGAGAATAAAGCCAATAACTTAAGGCATTCATCATTAAAACAAATAACAACGTATAAGCTGGCAAAATATGAATAAAGCTCATAATTCCCATTAAAACGAAATAAAATACGATCCCCATTTGCATTGCAGACCATGGACTGGCTTGAAAAGAAGATTCTGCTTTTACGGGCTTTGACGCTTTTCGGGTTTGAGATGCTTTTAAATAGGTGACCTGCTGAGCACGAAAACGGCCTCGTTCATCGAGAATCACCCGATATTCCAGTGCACAGCCAATAATTGGCCGAGGTCCGGGGCGTGCAAAATCTTTGATATGCAAAAAGACTCGCTCTTTTTCAGCATCATCCGGCTGAATAAAGCCATAACCTTTTTCGTCGAACCATTCGACTAAGCGCCCCTGATCTCGCATCTTTATTCCCTTTTATGCTTTTACATGACTTAAACGGTCTTGCATCATTGCTCGCATTTCTTGCGGGTCTTTTTGCAAAATGTCATCGCCAGTACGTCCTTCTTCTTTATTTTTTTGAGCAACTTGCAAACGCATTGACCAAAAACGGCACGCTGCCATTGCCAAGAATACATCTAAACATGCAAGTTCATCTGAAGTCAGCGTACGAACTTTTTGGTATGCCGCTAAGTAAGCTGCGACTTTGTCTGAGTTTAAATGCGCTGCTGGATATTCGGTACAAAAATCATTGATGGTAATCGCAATATCAAATAGCAATTCATCTTGATTTAACTCATAAAAATCTAGAATACCTTGTAATTTCTCACCTTCAAACAAAGTATTGTCGCGGAACAAATCAGAGTGAATAAAACCTGTTGGTCGATTTGAATACTGCGCTGTTTTCGCATTAAAAGCTTGATAGACCTGCTCAAGTAACGTTTGGTCATCTTGAGTCATGCTTGGTTTCAGCTGTTCTGCAACGCCTGTCCAATATTGATGATCACGGCGATATTCACGTTCAAGTGGAAAATCTTGTAAAGCCACATGCAGTTTCGCCTGTGCATCTGCAATCGCTGCAACTTGCGCTACTGTGGTTTGCATGGGATGGTGACCCATTAAACGTGGTGCAATCTGTGCAGGCTTGTCTGCAATCACATGAACCGCTTGTCCGCTATGTTTTAACGGCACTGCAACAGGTACATCATGAGTCCCTAATTGTTCAAGAACAGGAATAAGTTCACCCGCACCTTGTGCATCTAACTCTTCAAACACGGTGAGTACATATTGTTTGCGGTTTACATCAACCAGAAAATAATTGGTATTTTGAATACCTCCCTGAATTGGGTTCAGCTCCAACACCTCTAATCCATAAGGTGCAGCAAAGGTGCGAACTTCATCTAAACTCAACGGGGTATAAACCGACATGGAAAACCTGCAAAAAACATCTGTGAAGTTTGATAGAATACCTCTTCCCTCCATGAAGGTGTAGCGCCTGTGTAGGAACTTTCACCAACGGCGATTATTTTTGGAAAAAGCTATGCTTGCTAAACGTATTATTCCTTGCCTAGACGTTGATAACGGACGCGTAGTTAAAGGCGTTCAATTCCTCGATATTCGTGATGCTGGCGACCCTGTTGAAGTGGCACGTCGCTATAACGAACAAGGTGCAGACGAAATTACTTTCTTAGACATTACCGCTACACATCATGGACGCGATACCACTTACCGTACTGTTGAACGTATGGCCGAGACTGTATTTGTGCCATTAACTGTCGGTGGTGGTGTACGTAAGGTTGAAGATATTCGTGCGTTATTAAATGCAGGTGCAGATAAAGTGAGTATTAACTCAGCTGCCGTATTTAATCCAGAATTTGTTCAAGAAGCTTCTCAGCACTTTGGCGCACAATGTATTGTGGTTGCGATCGATGCCAAAAAAACTGGCGACAACAAATGGGAAATCTTTACTCACGGTGGCCGTAAACCAACGGGTATTGATGCCATTGAATGGGCTGTAAAAATGGCTGACTACGGTGCCGGTGAGTTGCTGATTACCAGTATGGACGCTGACGGTACTAAAGCAGGTTACGATATTGCTTTAATGCGTGCCATTAATGACCGCGTTACCATTCCAACGATCGCTTCAGGTGGTGTGGGCAACTTACAACATCTTGCAGACGGTATTCTACAAGGTGGTGCCGATGCAGTATTGGCAGCAAGTATTTTCCACTTTGGCCAATATACAATTCCAGAAGCTAAACAATATTTGGCTGATCAAGGCATCGAAATGCGCTTGTAAGCTAATTTATATTTAAAGGGGCAATATGCCCCTTTATTTTTTATGCCGCACCATCTACCGCATTTACGTCGCTAACGAGTTGAGGCTTTTCTTTTTTCTCGACCCATTTTGCTGGAAAGATTTTTTCTATAGCTTGAGTTAACGGTTTAGCAAATACAGCAGGCAACCGAATACCCAAAGGATTTTGTTCTTTTAAATCTGCCGAAGACACCACACGTGTTCCCATTACATAGTCAAACCAAGGCTTCGTGACACACCAATTGGCGTCTTGATTAGAGTTCATGTGGTGGTCGTAATGCCACGGAATTTTACGCTTTGCCCAGTCAGGCTCTAAATGTGCACGGCGATGAATATAATAATAATTTCCAGCACTGTACCAAGCTGCGAGTGCCATGCCTTTTGAAAATGGATAGAAAATTGCGCTTGAAACGGTTGCCACGACTGCCAGTGAAATTAACTCATTTTTAGTTCGCCAGTTTCCCACGCCCTCAACATAGCAATCATCATGAAATTGTTGTTTGCGGACTTCACGATGGTGTGCCCAATGAGATTCCATGCTTTTTGGTACTGGGCTATAACGTGGTTTTCCAGCACGGTGTACACCATGCAAAATATATTTGTGTGCTACCCATTCAAATGCATTCGCAACTGCAATTCCGGCAATAAACCCTTTTAACATCACCTAACTCCTTTTTCTTTTTATTCAGAATATAAAATTCGTTATGCTAGGTATTGACCAGAATTTATGGTTTCATTGACAAATCACGACAAGAAGAGGTGGTTAGGGATGCCACAATTAAAAAATTATACAGGCTCAGTGTATGGAGGACTGGGGCATCTTTTAAAGGCTTACTGTGAAGCCAATCAATTAGCTATTCCTGAACAATTAGAACAAATTCAAAATCTGGAACGCTTTGACTATGTGGTTTGGCGTGATCTATTAGAAGTGATTTATAGACTAGACCCAAAGCCGGGTTTAGGACTCGAAATTGCCAAATATGTGCAACCCAAACACTTAGGGATTATTGCTTACCTAGCGCTCTCTTGCGACAACTTAGGTGAAGCCTTAATTCGCTATCATGATTTTCACCGTCTGATTTATGATGGGAGCCCATTAGTGGTTGAGCTACAAGGAAGATATGGCTCTATTCGCTGGGAAGCGACTGAGCTACACCCTACCCAGCTTACCGATGAAATCGCGATTGCGTTGGTGATTCAGTTCTTACGTCTTTTTATGTCTCATGAAGACGTGCATTTACATGAAGTACGTTTCTTAAATGCTGCCCCTAAAAATATCAGGGTTTATGAACAATACTTTCAATGTCCCGTTCGTTTTAGCCAGCCACGTACAGAGTTACTCATTCCAATTACAGAAATTAATAAGCCACTGAGCAGCGCTGACCACACGTTACAGCAACTATTGGTTCAGCAAGCACAAGCGCTGTTAGAGCAATTACCAAATTCAACCCAACTTGATCAGCGTTTACAGCATTCAATTTTGACTGGGCTGCAAAAAAATCAATATCAAATTGAATATATTGCTGCTCAATTAGGCCTATCAGTTCGACAACTCCAACGACACTTACAACAACAAAACACCACCTTTCAGGAACGTGTTCAGCAAGTACGATTTATGCTCGCAACCGAGTATCTAAAAGACCCGCATTTAAGCTTGCAAGAGATCGCACTTTTACTTTGTTATTCAGAACAAAGTGCCTTTCAAAGAGCATTTAAACATTGGACCAATCAAACACCCCAGCAATGGAGGGATCAATTTTTAGACAAAGAATAACCAACCAAAACTTACAAATCTTTTCTTGATTAAAACAACACTGAAAATAAAAATTTCATATAGTCACATGCTTAATTTTTTGTGACATATTTCACACTAATTAAAAAATATATCAATAGATGAGTAATCACAATGAATAAATATTTTGCTGAATTCTTAGGTACGTTTTGGCTAGTCTTTGGTGGTTGTGGTAGCGCAGTTTTAGCCGCAGCTTTCCCTGAACTTGGTATTGGCTTTGCAGGTGTAGCCCTTGCCTTTGGTTTAACCGTACTCACAGGTGCTTATGCTCTAGGGCATATCTCAGGTGGACATTTTAATCCCGCGGTAAGTGTTGGCCTTTGGGTCGGTGGCCGCTTCGATGTTAAAGATTTAATTCCCTATATCGTTGCTCAAGTGGTCGGTGCGACTGCTGCTGCATTTGTTCTTTATATTATTGCTCAAGGCCAAGCAGGCTTTAGTGGTGTTGGTGGTTTTGCTTCAAATGGTTTTGGTGATTTATCACCAAACAAGTTTGGCTTAGGTTCAGCTTTCATTATTGAAGTAGTACTTACAGCTTTCTTCTTAATCATTATCTTAGGTGCAACTGACCGCCGTGCGCCTGCTGGCTTCGCTCCTATTGCAATTGGTTTGGGCTTAACACTCATTCACTTAATCAGTATTCCGGTGACGAACACTTCGGTAAACCCTGCACGTAGTACAGGTGTTGCGTTCTTTGCTGAAACGGCTGCGTTAAGTCAGTTGTGGTTGTTCTGGGTGGCGCCGATTTTAGGGGCTGTGATTGGGGCAATTATTTATAAGGTGGTAGCTAGCGATAAAGATTAACTGCACGACCGCAAATACCACGGTCACTCAAGTTGTAGTTGTATAGGTAATGCCTCACTTTTGAGTGAGCAAAAGTGACAAAACTCATTCGTTTCACTGACGTTACTTCCATGTAACGCAGTGAAACAGGCGGCATCCGTGCCGCCGTCGCGATAGCAAATTGAATAAAATATATTTATTACATAAACGGATTATTAATTTCTTGTTCAGCTGGACGTTCAATTTTCTCAGGCAATTCTTCTTTTTCCAAAGCCGCAACAACATCATTTAAAAAGCTCTGCAATGCCTTTGCCTGTTCTAACCCGACTTTGTCTTTGGTAATTTGCAAGTTGCCATAAATGCTCACGCAATCGACATCATTTTCTAATGTTAAATCTTCAATTGATGAAGACTCTGTACCCTTTTCAAATGGCTTAAACATAGGTGTTGTCTCGTTGTTATATCTTCACAGTGTAATACGATCAATTTAAAAAAAATCGATCAAAATTAAAAGAGCCGATAAAATTAAAAAAGCGCCCATCAAGATATTAAAATATTTCAAACGGTTACCCTGATTGAGCACCACTGAAAATTTATCACCACAGAACCCCCAAAAGAACAAACACGCGTAGCAAGTGAAAAAATAAATAACGATAAAGATCGGCAACGACTGCGGGTTTTCAATGCTAGTAAACATGGTAATGCCTGACACACAAGCCAACCACGCTTTGGGATTCAACCACTGTAATAAGAACCCATCTTTAAAATTGGGAATAATCATTTGCTCTACAGGAACACTTGAAATAGAAATATTTGCGGCAGAAAGAATAATTTTAATCCCGATATAACAAACAAATAGCGTTCCACAAACTGCAAGAATCTTTAATACAACAGGAAACTGAGTTAATAAACTCTGAAGACCAAATGCCATAAAAATTAAAAGCAAGGTAAAACCAATTGTGGCGCCTGAAATATAGGGAAGCGATCTTTTTAAACCGTGATTTAAACTGGTCGATAAAATGACAGTATTTACTGGCCCTGGGGTAATAGACATTGCAAATGAAAAAAGAAACATCGAGGCAAACATTGTTATTGTCCTTATTAAAATAAGATCCATAGACAGATCTGTATATGGATTCTATTTTAATCAATTACGGTGTTGCAATAACAATCAAAAAAACTACTTATTTCATGATTTGCAAGAAATAGTTCACCAAGGCTTCTACCAGTTGTTTCACAATCGCCTTTCTCGTTTCTTCGTCAATTGTTGGAACTTTTGCTTCCATTGGCTCCGAAGAACCAGTTTTTTGCTTTTTAAATTGGTCTTGTAGCGCTTGAATTTGGTCAGCGTTTAAGTCTTGCTCACACTGACTTTCGCCATCCCAGTGTAAATAGTCTAGCTTTTGATTTGGCTTAACTTGGCTCGCTGTTAAAGGTAGACGATAGACATTACGCTTTTGTTGCTCGGTTAACTGCGGGAACAGGTTAACGCCTAAGCGCTCCTCAATGTAGCAAACACTCACAACCTTCACTTGTAGAGAATTATTGTTTGGTGCGTAATAAGCGCCGATCGCGCCAGTTTTTGGCATATACACCGCTTTATAAACTGCGGTTGGAACAATGACACCCTGCCCAATCGTCTTAAGACGCTTGCCTTCAAAAACAGGACCTGTCACTACATAAACATCTTGTTTTTGTTTAGTGGCAATAGCACGGGTCGCTTCTTCGAGCTTACGCCAGACTTCTTGGTTATTTTTAGGCGCTTGAGGCACCATGTTACTGAGCGAGAAACTATCAGATTGGGATTCTTTATTTGGCATATCACCATTTGGTGCCATATGCCCACGGTCATAGCCTGAACCGCGATAGTCACTTAACAGTGCCCGATGTTTTTGATCAACGCGGGTTTCTTCATGGAAGTTATCTTCACGCTTAATTTTGACACTTAAACGTTCTGCATTTAAATGCTCTGCCGACCATAACGGCGTTTTAGAAATACCTGAATACAAAACGTTAAAGCCATTAAAGCACAGTGGATAACTGTCTTTTTTTAGGCTGTCTTTATTTAAAGCAGGCGGAACTTCACGATAGAACTGATTGAGACAAGTCGAGTTAGTTGTTAAAGGTGAAAACCACTGCGAAATCTTTTCACTACCAAAAGCAATCGCAAAACTTCCCGCAGCAATACAAGCAAGAATAATCTTGCCAAAATGCTGACTTATAGAGAATGAGTTTGTACCTTTACTACGTTTTTTACTTGCCATGTTTCTATCAATACCACTGTCCACACGCAGCTTAACAATCCTGCTTTTTTAAGTATATCTCTTATCTTTCAAATGGTTAAAACATGGTCATCTTTTTTGTAACTCCATTACCCATTACGTAACAATCTGTTGGAATTATGAGAGCCTTTGGCTATTGAATTGCGCCAATTGCGTATCTTTCGTTGAAAAACACTGATTGCTTATGACATGGTTAGCTCCACAAATTTGGATAAAAATATAATCGGAGTCCACTTAATGATCCATTCAAAGATTATTGGTATTGGCGTAATCACGGGATTATGTAGTATGGCCGCTTTGGCTGAGCCAGCAGTCCAGCCAGGAGATACTTTAGAAAGTTTGTCTAAAGTAAAAGTAACCACAACCGTAAATGGCCAACCAGGCTCTATTAGCGATTTAGTCAATAGCGGACAAGTACAGCAAGTTTCTGCTGCACCAACAAATGCAGCGCCTACAGGTGCTCCTATTCCTGCGGACGTTCCACCAGCGCCTCCAGCAGGCGGTGAAATTGCGCCACCAGCAGCACCAACTGATGCAGTACCACCTGCACCGAACCAAGCGCCTCCAGCGCTACAAGATCCGAACACTCCACCGCCTCCGGCAGATCCGAGTCAGTCGGCAGACCCGATGGTAAAAGACGGTGCTTTACCAGCAGATGCACCTATGCAACAAGCTCAATAATCAGAGCCATAAAAAAAACCAAGACTTATGTCTTGGTTTTTTTTATTACATCAATTTTTATATTTCGATTTGACTACCTAACTCAACCACACGGTTGGTTGGAATCTGGTAGAAGTCACTCACCGGACTGGTATTACGCTGCATAGAGATAAACAGTTTTTCTCTCCATGGAGACATACCATCGCCCACCGAATGAACAATACGGTCGCGCGAAATAAAGAAGCTGATGTGCATTAAGTCATATTCAAGACCGAGCTGCTCATAGGCTTGCATCAGTGCTTTTGGTACATTCATTTCATCTTTAAAACCGTAGAAGATTTTAATACGGAAGAAATGTTCAGCTAAAGTTTCTGTCGTAATACGCTCTTCTGGCGCAACAAATGGTACATCTTCAATCACTACAGTGACCAAGATATTACGCTGATGCAGTACCTTGTTGTGCTTGATGTTATGCAGCATGGCATGTGGCACAACGTTCGGAGTACCTGTCATAAAGACTGCATCACCCGGCACCCAGTGCACACTATTACCAATACTTTTCACAAACAAATCTAGAGCCAAAGTGTCATGTTCAAGCTTAGCAAATGTAAGCTCACGACCACGTTTCCATGTCATTAAAATGGTCACGGCAATCGCACCAATGAGTAACGGCACCCAACCACCCGACAAGATTTTAAGTGAAGTGGCACCGACCAATACCGACTCTAAAACAAAGAACGGAATAATCAGGAGCAGCACTTTTGGCAAGCTCCACTTCCAAGCCGAGTAGATAAACACCGCAACCAAAATCGTGTCACAGAGCATCGTTAAAGTTACAGCTAAGCCATATGCACTTGCAAGGTTCGAACTGCTTTTGAAGATCAAGATTAGGATAATAATTGCGATTAAAAGTAACCAGTTTAAGAAAGGAATATAAATCTGGCCTTCTTCAGACTCAGACGTATGTTTAATACTTAAACGTGGTAAATAACCCAATTGAATCGCTTGGCGTGCAAGAGAAAACACCCCAGAAATTACAGCTTGAGAGGCAATTACCGTTGCCATGGTCGCCATAATAATCATTGGGTAAAGTGCCCATTGCGGAACCAATAAATAGAACGGATTTTCAATTGCCGCTGGGTCTCTGAGCAATAATGCACCCTGTCCTGCGTAGTTTAAAACCAAACATGGCAACACGACAAAGAACCAAGCCATACGAATCGGCACAGGTCCAAAATGCCCCATATCAGCATAAAGTGCTTCACCACCAGTCACTGTTAACACTACAGCACCCATCACAAAGAATGTCATGATTGGATGGTGATAGATAAACTGAATAGCCCAGTGCGGACTGAACATGCCTAACACCACAGGAGTCTGAATGACGCTGTGAAGACCTAATAGTCCTAAAGATAAGAACCATACCATCGTGATTGGGCCAAAAAACTTACCGACAAAGGCCGTACCGTGTTTTTGTACCAAAAACAAAGAGATGATAATGGTAATTGCAATTGGCATGATGAACGGGTCAAACACATCGGTGGCAATAGACAGGCCTTCGACAGCCGACAATACCGAAATGGCTGGGGTAATAATACCGTCACCAAAAAACAGCGAGGCACCGATAAAACCAATGGCAATCATGTAGATTTTTTTGTTGTCGGCAATTTTGGCTTTACGTAAGTTCAATGCGAGTAAGGCCATGATCCCGCCTTCGCCGTTGTTGTCTGCACGCATGACAATCGCGACATACTTGATGCTGATGATCAGCATTAAGCACCAAAAAATAATAGATAAAATTCCTAATACGTTTTCAGGCTGAATTCCCAACCCATGCGCTGCATGGAAGGACTCTTTCAAGGCATAGAGCGGACTTGTTCCGATGTCTCCAAAGACCACTCCAAGAGCTGCCAAAGCCGTGGCAGGCAAGGTCGCTTTTTTGGCCGTATTTTGCATTGTGTAATTAAACCAATATGATTTTTAGCGCAATCTTATCACCTCTATTATTTTTTTTCTGTAATGCTCGTCTTAAATCTTGGCAGGACTCGTTTTTTTAGTTACTATCGCACGCCTTGGTGAGGTGTCCGAGTGGCTGAAGGAGCACGCCTGGAAAGTGTGTATACGTTTGCGCGTATCGAGGGTTCGAATCCCTCTCTCACCGCCAGATTTGTTATATACGGTATTATGCCGTAGTGTTAAATTATTAATTTAAAATAAATTTTATATCTTTCACCCTACAGTACACTACAGGGTTCTACGGTAGCATACCGATATCTTTGTCGGTACAATTGTCGGTATATTCATTATTTTTCTCCAATCCGCATGTATCTATGTGGATTATTAAAATTTGTACCGACAGATATGGCAAAACAATCTAATAAGTTAACAGCTAAAACCGTTAAAAATCTAAAATATGACTCTAATCCACAAGGTAAAAATAAGCATTCTGATGGTGGAGGATTATATTTATTAACGCACAAGAATGGTTCAAAATATTGGCGTCTAGACTATCGTCGTCCTATTAGTAGGAAACCAAATACTTTTGCAATTGGGGTATACCCAGAAATTTCACTTGAGCAAGCAAGACTTAAACGAGATGAAATTAAAAAACTTCTTTCGAATGGAGTTGATCCTGCTCAAGAAAGAAATAATCAACGTAACGAACTAAAAGCCAATTTAGAAAATACATTTAAAAAATATTCAGAAGAATGGCTGAAGATCAGAGAACTAGAGGGTAAAGTCGATAGTGAAACTATTCGAAAATTAAACAAAGATATATTGCCCTTTATTGGTGATATGCCTGTTACCAGTTTTACAGTAGAACAGTTAGAAAAAGATGTAACAGAACAAATTGTCAAACGGGGTGCCCTTGAGTCAGCAAGAAGAGTTAAATCAATCATAGGAATGATTCTAAAACTTGCACTCAAGAAGCGTATCATTTCTTATAACCCTGCGTATGATATTACCCTCCCGAAGCCTATTAAAGGCAATCACAATGCTATTGTTAGTGAAAGGGAGCTAAAAGAATTACTTATCAAAATCTGGCAATATAGAGCTGAAAACCCTCGAGCACGAAAAAGGACTGAACTTGCACTCAAACTATCAGCTTACATTTATCAACGACCAAATGAAGTACGAGGTTTATTGTGGGAATCAGTAGATTTTGAAAATCATTGTTTGAGTTTTAAGGCTAGTAAAACATATCAAGATCATATTGTTCCCCTATCACGTCAATCATTTGACATTCTAAAAGAACTAGAACAATTAAAAACAACTTCCAAATTTGTTTTCCCTAGTACGAAAACAAATTTGGAATGTATGAGTGAAGATACCATTCGCCAAGCCTTAATTCGTTTAGGATATAAAGGAAAACACACAGCTCATGGCTTTCGTGCTACTGCAAGAACCTTATTAGGTGAAGAAATAGAATATCGAATAGATATTATTGAACATCAACTCGCCCATACCGTAAAAGATCCAAATGGGACAGCATATAATCGTACTAAATTTCTACGACGTAGAAAGCAACTTATGCAACTATGGTCTGATTATTTAGATACTTTACGTCAAGGAGGAGATGTTTCAATTTTTAAACCCAATGGAAGTGAATTAAACTAATTCCTATTTATGTCTTTCTTTATAACATAGAGTTGATAGAGGTTTTTATATTGATATCTATTACAGAAATTATAAGTAAGGACAGCAATTATGTATCCGTCAAACAAGCATTTGATATAATTAAAAAAATAACAAATGAAAATAGTGACGCTCTCATTGCTGAACTTTTAATTATCAAAGACGTTAATTATCATTGCCTTAGCTTTGATAGATTTACTTATTTCAATGAAAAACCAGTCAGGCTTCATCGAGAATACGGTCAACACTCTTCATTAGATAAGCTACTATTTAAAATTGCAGAATCTACGATAAACACTAACTCGGATATACCAGAACTAAATAATTATGCTTGGGATAAAGCAGAGTTTATGTTCTTCTTAGACGATATTTTTGATCACATGGATACTACTACAGATTTAATAGGTAATAGAGATATGCAGAATAATGAACTTCTAGCAGAAATAGAGAATTTAAAAAAAATAATTAAAAAGAAAGACAAAGAAATTTTAGCCTTAAAAAAACAATTGTCTTTAGATCCAGAAGCTGAATCAATCGATATATTGCATACTCGAACAACTAATGCTGTAGCTAAACTAATTTTAGTTTTAACTCATATGGCAAAAATTGACATATCTAAACCATATTCTCCTTATGAAGCACTAAAAATACATTCAGAGCAGTTAGATATAGATAACTTTCCATCAAAAGATACAGTTGGTCCATGGCTGGAAAAAGCTTCTAATTTTTCCAAATTATAAGCAAAATTCTAACTAGAATAAGCCTCAATTCTAGTTAGAAATATTAAACTAAAAATATTAGACACTTCCTCAAACAACTTATCACTACGAGGAAGAACCATGTTAAATCAAGAATCAGACTTATCTAAATACATTCGAATAAGTGAATTGGCGAGTACAGCAGAACGTAAGGCTAGAATATATATAGATAAAACAGGAAAGACGAGAAAAATAAAAGGGCGACCACAGAAAAAAGGAATACTCCCAATGGGAGAATCTACTATTTGGAATAAAGTGCGCTCAGGTGACTTTCCTCAACCAATTCGTTTATCTACAAGGCTGACTGTATGGCGAATAGAAGACATTGAGGAATGGATTAAATCAAAAGAACTTGGGGTTTAATCATTATGAATGATTTTTCTTTATCTCAAATCTATCAAGACGTCATAAGTTCAATTAATTGGAGAGAACCGCAGAATTTCGGTACTGAACTTTTGCCTGTTCAAAAAATAGAAAGGAAGATGCTACCTGAAGAATTAGCAGAATATGTTTTCGGGGAAGCAAGAAGAGCAGACAATATGCCTCCAGACTTGATAGCTATCTGCTTAATTACAGCCCTAGGATCTTTAATAGGGTCCCGAGTTGGTATTAAACCGAAAAAATTAGATGACTGGGGTGTTGTACCAAATCTGTGGGGTGCAATTGTAGCTCCTCCAAGCAGTAAAAAATCTCCCGCTATGAATGCTGGTACTCGTCCTTTAGATATGTTAATTGACAAGGCAAAAGCTATTTATGCACAAAAGAGTAAAGAGTTTGAAGTAACTAATATAGTGTATCAATCTCAAGAGAAAAAATTAAAGGAAATGTTAAGAAAGGCTGAAACTGCAGAAGAGCTCGGAAAAATTGCATGCAATTTAATGGAATTACAAAATGAAAGTTTTACGCCTCCAACATTAAAAAGGTATATGACTAACGACT
Organism: Acinetobacter sp. TG2027; assembly: GCF_000302435.1. NCBI lineage: Bacteria > Pseudomonadati > Pseudomonadota > Gammaproteobacteria > Moraxellales > Moraxellaceae > Acinetobacter > Acinetobacter sp. TG2027. The sequence continues at coordinate 242,426 of NZ_AMJN01000054.1, forward strand.
CAACACCTGAAGCTTTAGCTGAAATCCAAAAAGACAACCCTGCAGGTATTTTGAACAAACGGGATGAATTAATTGGTCTACTCTCCTCACTTGATCAAAATGATACTGATACGGGCAGATCATATTATCTTGAGGGTTGGAATGGAACAGGTTCTTATACTTTTGATAGAGTTATGCGGGGGAATGGGTATATAAAAAATCATTGTTTATCAATTCTTGGCGGCATCCAACCTGACAAGCTGATTACCTACTTAGAAAAGTCAATTACTGGGCTTGGCAATGATGGACTTTTACAAAGATTTCAATTGTTAGTCTACCCTGATATTAATGATTGGAAATATATAGATGAAAAGCCAAATAAAGAAATGCGCCAAATTGTTTATAATCTTTTCGAAAAAATAGATACTTTAGAATTCCAGAATTTTATCGAAATGGGAGCACATTCTACAGATAAAAACGAATTTAGACCTTATTTTAACTTTTGTGAAGATGCACAAGAACTTTTTATTCAATGGACAACTAACTTACATACTAAAAAAATTCCTTCTGAGGAATATCCAGTTATTCAAGAACATTTATCGAAATATAGCAAGTTAATGCCAAGCTTGGCTCTTATTTTCCATATTGTCGACTGCATTCTGCATGGCTACAGTGGGAGTGTAAGTAAAGCTGCAACAGAATTGGCCATCCTGTGGTGTAATTATCTTGAAGCACATGCAAAACGTGTCTATGGATTAGTTACTCATTCATCAATACTTCGAGCAAATATACTTCTACAGAAAATTAAAAAATTTCCACTAAATCATAACTGGTATTTAGAAGGATTCACTGCAAGGTTAGTTGCACAAAAAAAGTGGAAGAATTTAACAACAGTTGAATTTGTAAATGATGCTCTTGAAGTATTAGTCGAAAATCATTGGTTAGAATTTAAAGAATCGGAACCATCAGATCAAGGTGGACGTCCATCGAAACGTTTTTTTATTAACCCTAAGATTCGGAAATAACACCCTAAGTTTCACCTACAAAACCTACAAAACTAAGTTTTGTAGGTTTTGTAGAATTGGTTCTAGACTATGAAAGACTATTTAAAACCCGCCTTTTTAAACATCTTTTGTAAATCCTTTTCAAATTGCTTCTTTACTTTCGTTACAACGTCCTTTTGAATTCTTCCAAATCTTTGTTGCTTACCACATTTTGCACATGTAATAAGATCTGTAGCTCTCAGCTTAGCTGGTGCATTGAACTTATTGCTTCCGCATGAACAAGTCATATTAATTTCTTGTGATGACATAAAAATAATCTCCAAATTCTTCTTTTCATCTTTACCTTATATTTTTTCTACAGAAATAAAATATATAAAAATCATTAGTGCGACATCTCATGTCGTTCATTTATTGCTCAGCTCAAGTTTTAATATATGATGAAAAAACAATCTATATTGGAGATTTAATATGTCAAAAAACTCTAAGCAAACTTCGAAATCTGTTGGATCATTGGCCTCTAAAGTTCTAAAAGATTCATCATCTTCTTCAATTCAAAAAGAACTTGCAGGCTCTGCTCTATCTCAATCCCATTCATCAAAACAAACTAGTAGTGAGATGGAAACAAAAGCCTCTCAAGTACTGCAAAGTAATAAATATAATGACACCACTAAAACTTTAGCAGCATCTGTGCTCTCTCAATCAAATAAGGAGAGATAATTCAAACTTCGGTTACAACTTTATAAGGAATTTTTTTAGAGAACGGACTCTCTTACTTAAGTGACACTTCCTAATAATGAAATTTAATAAGTAATCTAAGCTTTTAAACAAACTGATTTAAAAACAATTTCGCTGAATGACTCTGGAACAATATCTTCAAACTTCAATTTTTCGTGGGTAAAATTATACTTAAGGGTTCTATTAGCATTATAAATATAGAGTTTTTTTAATGCTCTTTTTCCATCCTCACAATTAAAGTATTCTAAAGAAAGCATATAGTCATTTTTACGCGTATTTTCAGTATCTATGCGAAAGATTACTTTTTGCCATACTTGCTTTAAATTTGTATCACCATTAACAATTTTGATTGATTCTTCATCATAATAAAGTGAATGATCATCTTTAATAGAAACAGCTGTCCAGTTTGCTCCATGTGAAAGCGGTACCGATAGAGCGAATAAGACACTGCAGTGAATTAAAAACTTATTATTCATATAGATTCTCATTTCTTACATACAGCTTCATAGACGCTATAGATTGTTGAACCTTTCGATGCTTCCGAAATATGTTTTTTACCCCATTCATTTTCAACTCTCGCCAATTGACCATTTTTATAGGCTCTTATTGACTTGAATTGATATTCATTAGAATTACAGTAAATATATAGCTTAGCTTTCATATACAGGTTGTCCCCAACTGACGTATGAATTGTAAGTGCAAAACTATTTGTCGCTTTAAAATGCTCTAATGTATCAACATCAACTTTAGAATTATCACTACCTAACCAATTTTCAGCAAAAATTGAAGTACTTGCACAACATATCAATATAGACATTATTTTTCTTAACATTAGCTATCCTCATTTTAATTAAATGAGGATTATAGTCCGTGGACTCTTAATCCGCAAACTTTAATAGTTCTATTCTTTTAGGATATGAACTATGAATGATTTACCTAGTCGAATTGGACTTTTAATTAGGAAATCTAGAATAGAAAAGAAGATTACACAGGAGAAATTAGCTTTACTTTGTAATATTGACAGAAGCTACTTAGGTCGTATAGAGCGTGGGGAAGTTAACATAACAGTGGTAAAATTGTATGAAATTGCTGCTGTATTGAAGGTTCAACCAAGAGAACTTTTACCAGATATATGATGACCAGTTTCCATCTGGTCGTTATATTTTTTAAGAAATTTCATCAACTTTGATCTCATTGTTATATATAAATTTTTCGATAAAGCTTCCTGCTTCCTCTTCATCAAGTGTTTTTGAAATTTCACGTGGTAACTCCTCTCCACACATCGAATAAACATAGCGCCTTAAATCATACTCTTCAAAGCTTTCTGCATAGGTCTGGTATCTCAGAATAATCTTAAGATCGAGTTTCGGTAGTTGAGCACTATCCCAAGTTTTCTTTGCCCGACTAAAATAAAACTTCTTTCCGAAAGTATATAAACGTCCAGCTTGTTGGCGTGTACCGCGAAACACTGCATAAACATTCATATAATGCTGCCATAGCTTTAAATCATGTGGAGCACTGCTATTCGGCTGCGAAATCATACGACTGATAATCTGGGTTAATTCCTTGCGTTTCTGTTCAATACATACCTGTGTGAACCGCCAAGTCCAAGAAAAGCTTTTAGTCGGTTGGCGATAAAATTTATCTTGTTGAGACGCATACTTTTTATGGGTTAAACGCACTAGCTCCGCCTGACCTTTGCCAAAAGATAAATCCAAATATGGCTTATTCAGTACACACCGGAAATTCTCTGCATCATCGAAGTACTTTTTGAGAAAAAATAAATCTTGATGTTCTTGGTCTTTGTTCCATGTTGTATTTTCCAGCTCATTAATTTTGTCCTTCACGAGCTGTTGCCTACTAATTTCCTTAACTCGATCATGGGCATTTTTTGCATGATCGTGACTATATGGAGTTGTGATCAATAGAACAAATAACCAACTATCCTGATTTAAACTTTTTTGAATTATGAGATCGGCGATCGGGGTACTTTGACTCATGCGGTAGCTACGTTGTCGGCTCGTTAATTTAAGCTCATAACGTTGATCTAGTTTTTTGATCAATCGAGGAATGTGATTAGAGTCTTTCGCTTCAATAGTAAACATTGAATAGTAATATGCTCCACGAGCGACTTTATCCTGAATTTTTTGAGCGGTATATTTAGTATGTGGGGAATAATCAATCATTTTTTATCACTCAACTATACAGTTTATATGTCAATCAACAATGCACTTTTCTTCATTGTTCTCATCAGTAATTCAATGTGTAAATCAACTAAAGTAACAGTGCATTTTTGGCTCTTTTTAGATTTGAGCGCAGCTCAAACACAAAGATTGTGTAGTCATCTCTAAGATCAATTCACCCTATTTTGTAAGGTGACAATAAAGTAGTTCCTAATACGACGAGTTACTTAATCAGTTCATCTTATATATTTTTATTTATTATATCAATATTATTGATATAATAAATAATCTTTGTTAATATGAATACATATCAATCGAATTGTGGACCAACCATCCATCCTGACTTTTCTTTTTAAAGTTGTTTTGGATGGCTGACCCTCATTCAAAAACTTTGATGCATATTGCCCTGGATATTGAGACTAACCATCTCTGTATTCGCTGATGTAGCGGACTGCTGGAGAAATCTCGCTCGGTACGCTGCAACGGGGGCTAGAGGATTGCAATATCCTCTTTCTATCCGATCACTTCTAAAAGTTCCGAAAACTCCGAAGTGGTTGGGCGACAAGGACACGGGAGCTTATAAGCGATTTTTATCGTGAAATGGCCATTTGGTGAGGAATTGCCAAATTAGATTAATAAAGTGATTTGTTGATCGAAACCCTGTTCAAGATGAGACAGTCAGGAGCAGTACAGGATGTACGATAATCTCCGTTAATAGCTGAGTGTGTATACTTGATCGAACAAGTCTTTAGGCTTGGAAAAGTGTGCTCATTTCCAATCACGATGGCTGCTGAGAGTACCGTGAGGTACTAGGACTTTGAGGCTAACGCTGGATAAGTCGGCACCATTTAGCTCAAGCTAAATGGGTCGCTGGATAGCTTAAACGTGTAACGGCATTAATCGATAGATGCTGATTGGAGTGTAAGAGTTTTACCCTTGTGAAAGTTATGTATACATCATATCCCGATATTTTTAAGGAACTACGGTCGGGGGAAACTGGAAGTATGTATGTAAGCGAGAGGATAAACGGTCTGCACGATAAGACATTTTGGACTAACTTGGGAAGCACTGTTTTCAAGACTTAAATTGGTTAAAAGTCAGTGGTATGAATACAGTGTGGGAGCGATGGTGAGTAGCGCATATAACATAAACTTACTTCTCTGGAATTGAAGTGAAGTGAGAATGTGGAAAATGTAACTCCCGACTAAAATATCTATGTTATGTAATAGTCCTCTGTATTATTTAGTCTCTTAAGAGATCAGTAATACTTAAAGATTTTACTTAAATGATGATCTTAACTAATCATTGTTTTTTAGTCGGTGGAGTGAAGTGAGAGAGCTAACTTAAAGTGAATCCTCAAACAGCCTGATTTAAGTCGGGTTAAACATTGCGAAAGCTGGAGTCGGCACATACGAAGGTATGTTCGGCAATATGTAAAGAGAAAGGTTAATGGAATACTGGTCGTATTTCTGTGTCGGGAATTGGTCTTCCTGACTAAACCAAGATTGGTACAGTATAAGTATTCTGAAGTTTGGTCACTGATGAAATCTTTACTTATATGAGTTTGCTCAGTACTTAACTTGGGCTAATGCTACACTAGCATGAAAACCAATGTGGCTTGTTGTTCCGTATTAGACAAGTATAAAACTGCTATCCAATGGCAGAAATATGAAATGGAATATGGCTTAAGTCAGCATGAATAAAATTGAACAGCCAAATCAGGCGTAAAAATTTACTCAACAAAGAGTGTTAACAAATGAAATAGGCTCTACTTCTCAGAAGTGGGCCTTAACTATCCTCTATATTAAAGCGTAAAAATTTACTTTCATAAAGTAAAAGAATACCTTCCAGCGTAGACCTTATGTTCAATAACTTTCTCACCTATAATAGCTTGTAGAGCTCTATCAGATTGAAATATGGAACATATTGACTTAAACCAAGATCAATTCTTAAAACAAAGATCGCTTGCGGAGCGAAAAGAACTTGGACAATACTTTACTGGATTACAAATAGCCAAATTTATGGCTAGATTATCTCGTATTAAGCTGTCTACAAAAGCGATTACAATTTTAGATGCCGGTGCTGGTGCTGGTATTTTGGGGATTTGTGCTGCCTATCATGCTGTTAAAATGGGCCATGACCAAATTCTTCTCGTCTGTTACGAAATAGACTCAGCAATTCTTCCTCTACTTAAACAACATCTCGAAGAAACAAAAAAAAACTTAGAAGCAATTAATATTAAATTTAATTATGAAATAAGAGTATTAGATTTTGTACTAGTACCTCCCATTGAATCCTTTGATCTTTGTTGCATCAATCCTCCTTATTTTAAATATTCTTCGAATTCATCTTATGTCAAATCAACTAATGATTTATTCAAAGGTGATCCAAATATCTATGCTCTCTTTGTAGCAAGGGCATTAGATCGATTAAAACCTAATGGAGAAGTCATTTTTATTACACCTAGAAGCTTCACCAATGGATTATATTTTAAAAATTTTAGAAAATATCTTATCCAAAACAGCTCAATAGATAATATACATATTTTTAAGTCAAGAAGAGATGCCTTTAAAAATACAGAAGCACTTCAAGAAAATGTAATTTTCAAATTAACTAAATTGGGTACTCAAAAAAATATTACTATTACCAGTTCTTACGGTGTAGATGACCTTGGCTTACCCGAAATAAATATATATCCATCCGACTTAATAATTGATCAAAATACATCAGAACTATTTATTAGAATCCCTGAAAACAAAAATGATGCTGATATTTTAAAACTAGTAGAAAGATGGCCAAATACATTTAAAGATTTAGATTATTTTATTTCTACAGGTCCAGTAGTTGAATATAGAGCTGGAGAATTCATTAAGGATATAGATAATATTGAATCTATTCCTCTAATTAATGCACATCACATCAAAAATCTAGAAGTTAAATGGACCGGCACCCACCCTAAAGATCGTAAATTTAATTTAATTAATGGTTTCTCAAAATGGGTAGTTAAAAATAATTATTATGTTGTTATGCGCAGAATCAGCTCAAAAGACCAAAAAAAACGGATTACGACAGCCGTTTATATACCTTCAAATACTAAACAAAATTATGTTGCTTTTGAAAATCATGTTAATTTTATTGGATGTAAATCTAGAAAAATAAATAAAGAGGAAGCTTATGGTTTAGTACTAATACTTAGATCAGACATATACGACACCTATTTTCGTAATATTTCTGGAAATACCCAGGTCAATGCAACAGAGATTAAAACTTTAAAACTACCATCCTTAGATCTTATAAAAAAAATTGGAAGACTATGGTTAGATAGAAAAATAGAAGAAGATAATATTGATGAAATTTTAAGAGAATATCCAATATAGATATTAGTTAAAAATAAATTAAAATATACTTAACTACCAAAACATGATAGTTAAGTATAAAATCAATTTATTAAGTATTCCCCTCAATTATACTTAAATCCTCCAGCTTTGAATTGTACTCTACTAAAATACTTTCAATTGTTTGTCTTAAAACCTGATTCACCTCTACATGATAGGCTTCTTTATTCGCTTTATTTTCTTCAAGATAATATTTTTCAGTAGCATATTCTAAAATATCATCGCTAAATTGTTGCATCATTACCAATGTTATCTGCTTAAGATACTTTAAAGTTTCAAAACTCAAAACAGCATGTTCACTATTTTCTCTACCATGTGCATTATGATTACGGCATTTTAATAGTGTCTGATCAATTACTTGAGCTATTAGTGACTTGTCCTCTTCACCAACCAAACAACTCCTAAACGGAGGGGTTAACTCTTCCAAATAATAATCATGTATTTTTATACCTAAGTTTTCGAGAATAGATGAAAAAACATTTTTATTAAGATTACTTTCCGTATTAATTAAGCTATTATTTTTATATTTATCAGCATCATCATAATAAGTTTTTATAAAATATTTTCCATTTACCACCTCATCATATTCAGAAAAATAACCCAATACTGAAGATAATTTAACTGTTTTTCCTCCATCTTTAGGATGCGCATTTGCCAGTTTTTTCATACTTTTTCTTAAAGCTAAAATCTTAAAATTAATACTTAAATCAGCCATATTACATTTTTGGTCTGAAATATATTGCAAATATATTAAAGAACATTTCTTAATATAACCTTCCCAATGACTGTAAAGAAGCAATGTTAAGGATTTATTTAAAGCTGTATGGATTCTATCTTCACCATCAGTCAGAGAGCTTTCTGCTGTAATATGAAGTCTATTGATCTCGCTTCTTCTCCAGCTCAACTCTTCTGACAAAAGTGTTTCTAGTTTTACTAAATCAATCATTTAAAGATTCTTCTAGAAAATTCTGTTAAGTTAACAAAACGGTCGAGTGCCTTTTTTCCATGTTTAGTATGCACAATAAATTCCTCATTAGCATACACTTCTAAGATTTTATCCCTAATATTGGTAGGATTATATTTATCAATATTCTCAACTAGACCGACTAAAATCACTTCAAAAGCACTGTTACTGAAAGAACCTCTAAAGTTTTTCTTAAAAGATAAACCCTTCAATGAAGTATCAAGTAGATCAATTGCTCGGCTAAGCTCACTTATTTCTTGATCAATATCAAAACTATTATCTTCTATCAACTTAATTATTTCCTCATCAAAGAAATCTCTAATTTCTGTATAAGATAATGAATAGTCTTCTATTTTAAACTTATTTCTTTTAGCCACTAAATAACGGACTAATAGTTCCATTGGATAGTCTTCTTTTATTTTATTTGAAGAAATTCCTAAAATCCTTGTAAATTCCTTACTTACAGCAAAAGCTGCTAATTTCTTATAAACATTTTCATCTCTCATAATAATTAGACAATTTCTAATTTCTTGTGGTGAAAGATGAGTTCCCCCTGTATTTAATCTCTGGAAAAGCTCAAATTTAGTATGCTCATTTCTTACTGCTGAAATTGAAATAACAGAAATATATGTTTTATTAATAAGTCTCTGAACCACTACACCCAGATCATCCCAATTCTTACCATTGAGTTCAGTAATCTTTTTTAAATTCTGCAGATTAAAACTTTGATATGTATCAGAAGATGTTTCTTCTGTTTTATTAATGTCCTCTTGTTGCTCTGTTTCAATTTGTTCTTCTTCAGATTGCTCTTCTTCGTCCTCTTCCTCTAAAGCTTTTTTGTTAATTGAAAATGGCAAATTTTTCGTAAATTCCAAAATAGTGGATAATCTTTGCACACCGTCTATAACTATTTCACATCCATTTTTATCAATGGCTACAAAAACTGGAGGTAAAGGAATTCCTAATAGAATTGACTCTATAAGACGAGACTTCTGCCCTATTGACCATCTAAACATCCGTTGAAAATTTGGATCTAAAATTAGCTCCTTTTCTTTATATCTTGTAATTATCTCTGAAACGCTTAAACGTCCGTTATCTGTTTTAATCTCATCTCTCGAATCATGAATAGCTTTAAGTAAAGCTTCTTGATCTGCAGTTTGCATGTTGTATATCCCAATTTAGAGTAAACTACTCTTTGAATTTATGTAATTTATTATCTTATATTAAGTATAAGAAGTTAATTCAAATTCACTTGCTTAAGTATTTTTGTATCAAAATATATGTCGGTATAAATGTCGGTATAAAAAACTTAAAACCAAATAATGTTATTTAAAATCAAATATATATGGAATAAATATGACAACCTCTCTCACCGCCAGAATTCGAATTTAAAGAAGCTTAAACTTAATCGGTTTAAGCTTTTTTATTGGCTCAAACATTAGAAATAGCCAAAAAAATATTGATAATTTTACATCCATCACAACATCTAAATTTTATTAAGCATTTAAATTCAATGCAGAATCTTATTTCTTTAGCTAAAAAAAGCCTGCTCGAGCATAGCAACTTAAACCTGCCTTTTGCGGTCTATTCAGCGTACCAAGAGCAAAAAATCACAAACGTTCCCATTTCTAAACCCTTACTGATTATTGTGTTAAGTGGTTACAAAGAACTTGGAAAAACTGAAAATATTAAGTGTGATGCTGGTTCTTTTATTTTTTTAGCCAACAGCTCCAGCATTGATATGCGTAATATTCCAGATCAAGAAGAATATTTCGCTCTTCTTATCGAGTTTGATTTTGAAGATTTTAATGATCTACCTCAAAATGCTGGCATTTCTCAAAACTATATTCAAGGCCAACTTAATTCTCTTTTAGAAAGTGCCCTGCATCAGTTTATAGTTTTCTCTTTAGTTGCCCCTCCTTCTGCATTTAAATTTAGAAAAAGAGAGCTTTTAGAACTTATTTATTATTCGGGCTATACCGACATCGCTAAACTCAACATGAATAAAAGCTTGAGTGAAAGAGTTCAGACTTTCATATCCGATCATTTGTCTACAGAACTCACTGCTGAATTTATCGCTGCTCAACTTTTTATGAGTTCATCGACACTACGAAGAAAACTGAAAAGCGAAGGAAATAGCATTCAGGGCATTCGTAATAGAGTAAGGCTGGGACACGGATTACACTTACTTCAAACCACCAATAGCAGCATTGGGAATATTGCTTTTGAATGTGGCTATCAATCTCAATCTCGATTTACTGAACAGTTTAAAAATTTATTTGGTATTACTCCACGTAAGCTACGTAAAACCAAAATGCTCACTTAGGGCGAATTTATGGCAAATCTGCGTATAAAAAATTTTTAGAAGAAAACTTAAGATCTTTTAGACATTTAAAAAGGTTTTAAGAAAGCAAATGAAAAAAGTAGCAGTGATTTTATCGGGTTGTGGTTATTTAGATGGTTCTGAAATTAGAGAATCTGTTTTAACTCTGTTAGCTTTAGACACAGCCAACATTGAATATCAAATTTTTGCACCCGATGAACCTTTGTTTCATGTCATTGACCATGTAAGTGGTGAAATAAATATGACTGAGCGTAGAAATATTTTACAAGAAGCAGCAAGAATTGCCCGAGGTGAAATTTCCTCACTCGATCAACTTAATGAAAATGAATTTGATGGCCTTCTTCTTCCGGGTGGTTTTGGCGTCGCAAAAAATTTATCAACGTTTGCCTTTAAAGGCGCGGAGGCACGAGTACATGGTACAGTGGCTGCAATTTTAAAAGCGTTTCATCAGAGCAAGAAACCGATTGGAGCAATCTGTATTTCGCCTGCAATCTTGGCGCTTACGTTTGGCGACTTACACCCAACTATTACGTTAGGGTCTGACCTTAACATTGCTAAGGAAATTGAAAAAACGGGTTCAATTCACCATGTCTGTCAAACTAAAGAATGCATCGTAGATAAAGAAAACTTATTTGCTACTACCCCTGCTTATATGGATGATCAAGCTCATTTAAATGATATCTATGCAGGTATTACAAGCTTGGTTGATGCCATGACAGCTTTAGCAAATTAAAGTGCTTGATGAGGGATAGAGATTGCTATCCCTTTATTTAATTGCTTTCTTTGTATAAATCTAATCAACGATAAGTAACTTCGCACCATTCAGGCTAAAAGACTGATGGGGCTCGGAGTTATCGCCTACTTGATAACTCATACCTGAAGTTAAAGTAAATGTTCGACCGTCTTTCAATCTACTTTCTAGCTCGCCTTCTAGGCAAAATAATATATGTCCTTTTTCACACCAATGATCAGCCAAGTAGTTTGCTGAGTATTCCACAAGCCTTATTCTAATTTTATTTGTTTCTTCACCAAAAAATTGAGTTTTCCAATAAGCTTTTCCAGTTTCACCACTATATTCAGTGACTTCAATTTCTTCCCAGTTTGTAATTTGAAATGGAAAAGGCGCGATATTCATAATTTTTCCAAAGACGTATTATTGTATTTTCAACTTATAGACAAAATTGTTTTTTGCAAACTGTTTATTAATAAATCATATAGATACCAGCAGGTCCAAACCTCACATTCAGGCCTCCTCTTAAAACTTACTCAGACAACGCTAATAACTTCTGAACATACTGTACCGCATTATCCGCTATGTCTTGGTGTGTCGGAACATCGTCATCTTCTGATGGGTTTGTGTCTATACCATAAAATGCATGAAGTGGTTGATAATCCGCGCCAACATATAAAGCCGTTAGCTTAAATGGAGTAAAAATCTGCTCTAAAGAAAGCTTGTATTCACCATACTCTGAATAGACCTTTTCTTTCACACCCGCAGACACAGCCAACATAAATTTCTTATTTTTAAGCTTGTCGCCTGTTGAACCGTACGCCCAGCCATACGTCAAAACTTCATCAAGCCATTGTTTCAAAAGCGGTGGGCAATTAAACCAATACACTGGAAATTGAAATACTAAATTTTCGTGTTCTTCTACCAGTGCTTGCTCTTTGACAACATCAATTACGCCATCTGGGTAGGCCTGATAAATTTGGTGAACCGTAAATTGGTCTGGGTGTTTTTCTAGTTCCTCTACCCATCTTTTATTTACAACTGACTGGTCTATGTGAGGGTGAGTAACAATGACTAATGTCTTTTTCATTATGAAAGCACTCTTATCGAAAAGTTGATAAATCGATTATAGAAGTGTGCTTTCCTAAATATAAGTACGGTAATTTATGTTATATACTATACTAAAAGATAGTGTAGATTTTAAAAATGACTGAATGCGTTCCATCACATACGCCATTAGAAGAGACAGGTTTCGGCTACACCCTTTCTTTAATTAATGGCAAATATAAAATGATTATTATGTATTGGCTTTATGAAAAAAATGTCATGCGTTTTAATGAGATGCAACGCTGCATTGGCAATATTTCATTTAGAACACTCAGCAATACACTTAAAGAGTTAGAAAGAGACGAGCTTATTATTCGTAAGGAATATCCTCAAATTCCGCCTAAAGTTGAGTACCGTCTTTCAAAAAGAGGACAGTCTTTAATTCCTTTGTTAGATATGATGTGCCAATGGGGCGAGCAGAATAAGTCGTCTTAATTTTATAGACTGAAAGTGATACTAAATATGAGAAAGGAATTAAGAGAAATTTTTATTAAGGGATGCGATGAAAAAATAGAAAAGAAGGGAGACAATGTTGGCCTTTCTTTTTACGCTTTTTTTAAAAATAAGAATGATAACCCTGAGTTACTGATGGAAGCAGCGCATTGGTGGATTATGGAGCATAAGTTAGATCACTTCGAGAAAGCTGTGAAAATTAAGAAGCTGGTTTTGAGTGAGCGCTAGAAATTAAAGTTATCTAAATGATAGAAAAGCTGTATTTACTACGGCTAAATTTTTTATTATATCCATCAAAATAAACATCTCCTTAACTTATATACTTTCTTCGCATTTAATTAAAAATAATAGATTAGTAGCAGTTAAATGTAGCGCATAACTTGTTAAATATTCAGGAACTTCTTTTATTTCATGTCCTTGTCCATGACCACCTTCTTTGTTCCGTATTGTAGGTACACCACTTTCTAATAAAATATTCAATGAAGAAAATTGATTCTGAAGATATATAGGGACTAAACCATTATTCAAACAACTATTAATTAATTTTTTGGCGGTATCATTTTGATTAAATGGCCAAGAATGCTTTTTATGGATAGATTTCATTAAGCTTTCAAATGCTTTAAGACATTCATTTAAGCATTCTTTATATCGCTGATGCCGATAATGTTCATGTGCAGATAAAAATTCGGCAAATGCTCCTTGGTAATCTCGATCTTTTCCGAGAAGTTGAAGAACAGGCTTTACAACCTCCGAATGTAAAAATTGTGAATCAACTCTAATCAGCTCATCTTGCTCAAATTGATATCCAACACCAGCCTCTTTAAACCTTATATTTAGTTCCTCAATTGCCTTATCAGGTGTTTGTTTAGAGGAAAAAAACTTATGTGCATTTTCTCTCACATACTTGTTAATTACTTTAAAAAATATTTCAATAACATCTAAACAATACTCATGTTTCTTTTCATTCAATAAAAAGTTAAATATAACCTTATGATCACTTTCATAGTGTTCACCTAAAGAAAATCGTCCATATTCTTTACATAAAGTTTTATGTATAAACTCATATACTTGGTGTGCAGAGGGAGAACTCTCGTTACCTAATACATCTCTTATAATATGAATAATTTGAATCTTGAGGGTTTTAGGAATATCTTCATATTGATAAACATCTGGAATTTCCCCCCGTAATTTTTTTTGTCTTTTTGAAAATAGATCAAATATACTCAATTTATGGACCTCTAATTTGATAATTTATTAAATGAGAAAGATGTCTTCTTTATAAAAATTTATTACAGTTAATATCAAGTATTTTATAAAAAAATTCAAACATATATTTTTTCTATTAACTTAAGACAAATAAATTATAAATTTCTAAAGTTTATTAGAAAAGGGAATTATAAACTACCAAAAGCCCAACTCCCATCGGGCCTTCCCCTATCAAACCCGCTTTAAAAAATACTCAAGTAATGTGTCTCTGTCTTTTGCCTGATCTGTACCTAAAAGTCCAAAAATCGCGCCATCAATCATAAATACAAAAATATCAGACTCTTCATATGTGGCTCTTTTTTTAGATTCTCTCAGCACCCAGAAAATTTCATTTTTAAGCCATCGCCTATATCTGAGTGCAGTTTGATAGGCATTTGGATAAAGCTTTTTAATTTCAAAAATCGCTTTAAACAAAAGGTAGTACGCACCTTTTAAGTCGGCATGTAAAAGGTAAATTTGCCTGAGTTGATGAACCAAATCTGGATATTGGCGAGCTTCGCTTATCGCCCTCACTTTTTCTTTTAACTGCTCTTTTTGAACCAATAAACACATTTCAATCAGCCTTTCTTTGGAGTGAAAGTAGTTGTAAAAGGTGGCTTTAGTCATTTTGGCCTCACTAACAATTCGGTCCACCCCGACCTTGTTAAAGCCATGTTGTTTAAATAACTCTGCTGCTGTGTATAGCGCTCGCGTTGCTCGGAAGGAAGCCTCTAAATTTTTCATGTATACCGCTTAAAATAATTTTTGTTGTAAATAAAAGAGATAGAAATGCCATCACTCTTAAATTGAGCGCTAAATACAGGCATGCAAAAGCCGCACAAAAATGGTGTGCTCGCCTATCTCAGGTTTTATTGTTGCTATGTTTTTTAGTCGTAATGACCTATGGCTTAAAACCTAGAGTCGGTTAAACCGTTTTAAAGACCAGTTGGATGTAGACCTAAAGATTTTGGCAAAGGTTGCCAATGAGAGAGATGAAATAGTACGCATGTGCGGACTCCTTGTGTGTAAAGGAGTTCTACCCAATCACTGTCAAATGATGGTGGTAGAACGAGAGAAGGTTGACAGACTGACACACAAGAATCAGCACGCACAAGGCGTCCCTCCCTCGCCCTGAACTGCACCCCATAAGTTAGACTTTTAAAACTTATGAGGTGTGCTCTATG